>NZ_CP045542.1:0-300004 GCF_009792315.1 Mycoplasma sp. NEAQ87857
ATACTTTAATTTATTAAAATATCAAGTAAAATTATAGTATGAATAAAATGGATTCTTATAACTTAATAACAAATAATCAAAATAATTTAAATAGTTTTACAGAAGAGTTAAAAGACTTCTTAAAAAACGAAATTTTAGATAATATGATTTATCAATCATTCATCAAAAAAATGCAAATTTTACAAATTGATGATAAAAATATTTTAATTTATATCCCAACTCAAAATAGTTCTCTTGCATTCTTCAAAAAGAGCTATTCAAGTCAAATTAAATTAGCTATCAAAAGTATTTTTGGAGCAAATAAAAAATATGAAATAGTAAATCAAAATAATCAAAACGATACACCAAAAGATGAAGCACCTAAATCATTTAAAAGTGATGAAAAAATTAATATTTTTCATAACGAAGAGATTAAAGAAAGTAACAAACCTACATTTTCTTTAAGTAATTTAACTTCATTATCTAAATTAAATAGTGATTACACTTTTGACAACTTAATAAAATTAAATTTTAACAGAGAAGCTGTTTCTGTTTGTGAGCAAATTTGTTCTCAAGATTCTGATATTAAACTTATTTTAATTAGTTCTAATTCAGGATTAGGTAAAACACATTTATTATCTTCTTGTATAAATTTCTTTAAAAATAAAGGAAAATCGTATATTTTTATCGATTCTCATAACTTTTCATTAGAAATTGCTCCTTTATTACAAGAAAACAATCAATCAATTTTAACTGAAATAATTAATGCTTTTAGTAGTGTTGATATATTAGGAATTGATGATTTTCAAGTTTTTGGTGAAGGTCAAAAGAAAGCTACTAAAAACTTTATTTCTAAAATTATTGACAATAGATTACAATCTAACAAAACAACCATCTTAACAAGTTCAAAATCGTTTAAAGATTTATTAGAAATGTTTGATAATAGATTATCAACTAGATTAAGTAGTGGTTTTTATTCTTACATTGAACAACCTTCTAAAGATGAAATGGGTGTTATTTTAGAATTTTTATTAAACAAGAGCGATATTGAGCCTCAGCTTTTAGATGTTCAGTCTAGAAACTTCATTATTAAAAATCATTCAGGTTCAATAAATTCACTTTCAGGAGCAATTAACAGAATTAAATTCTATAAAGATCAATTAAACAAAAACAATTCTTATGAAGTTATATTAGAAGCTTTTAAAAACATTGTAAAAGATACTAACAATGTAAGTCCTGAAAGCATTATTAAAGAAGTTGCTAAATACTATAACGTTAATATTAAGGAAGTTGTAGGTAAAACAAGAATCTCAGATGTTGTTCTTGCTAGACATATTTCTATGAACTTAATTCATCAAATGTTAAAACTAACATCTGTTGAAATTGGTAAAATATTTAATAGAGATCATTCTACTGTTTTAAACGCTTTTAAAAAGTACAAGAATGCTGATGATAAAAAATCATGAGATAAAGTAATGGAGATTATAGAAGAACGTGTTTGTGGAATAAGTTAATAGTTATTCATAAGTTATTAACAATTATATATTTGCTAAAAAGTTTATTTTTATTATATAAATATAGTTAAATTAAACTTTTTGATAAATTATCCACATTATTAACACTTATAATATTCATTTAGAAATTTAAGGAGATATTATGAAATTTAGTATATTAAAAAGAAACATCGAAGATACCGTTGATTTTTTATCTAACTATATTGATAACACAGATAGTTTTATTCCTTTTCGTTGTATAAACTTTGAATTAAATACAAGCTATTTAACTCTTACTTCTGCAACATCAACTATGGAGGCAAAAAAAGTAATCCAAGTTGATGAAGATGTTATTCAACTTGAAAGAACAGGTAGAATGATAATTAATGCAAACATTTTAAAAAATATTATTAAAAAGTTTGATAAAAGAATTACATTTGATTTTAATGATGGAGTAGTAGATATTTATGAAGGAACAACAAGATTTGAATTAACTACTATTGAAAATGAAAAGTTTCCTATTATTGATTTTAGTGATAGCGAAAATAAATTTGAAATCAGTTCTAGAAAATTCGAAAAAGTTGTATCAGATGTTTCAGTTTCTACAAGTTCATTAACAGAAAGACTAAATGTTGTTCTTTATAAGTGTATTAATTTAAGATGTAATAACGATTCTAAAATTCGTTTTTCAGCAACTGATTCATATAGATTATCTACTGAAACATTATCAATACCAAAAAATATAAATATTAATGCAACTATTGATGCAAAAAATCTTAAAAAGATTATTACAAAAGATGCTCCAAATAAAGTTTCAATATTCTTTAATAATTCAAAATTTGGTGTTTCTTATGAAAATACAGTGATTCAAACCTCATTATTAAATTTAAATTATTTAGATATTCAACCTATTTTACAAACAGAATATAATAAATGCATTACAATAGAAAAAGATGAATTATCAAAATTAATTAACAAAGCTATTTTTATAAATTCAGACAAAGCAAGAAGATTGCAATTTTCATTTAAAAAAGAAGGTATTAAAGTTGTTTATGAAGTTCCTGAGATTGGTACAGGAGAAGCATTTACAAAGAATTATGAACTTGATGGTAATGAGTTTGACATTGATATAGATTATCAATATATAAAAGATGCAGTAAATGTTTTAGAAAACGGAACCATCAAAATTAAAGTTAGTCCAAGAGAAGATAAATTATTATTTACTTCTAATGCTAACCCAGAAAACATTCAATTAATTACACCACTAAGAAGATATTAAGGAGAGAAATGATAGTAAAGATAAAAGGAGATTCAATTAAAGTTAGTCAATTTCTTAAAAAGATTGATGAAGTTCCTACAGGAGGAGCAGCAAAAAGTTTTCTATTATATAATGATGTAAAAATAAATGGAGAGCAAGCTAAAGGAAGATCAAGCAAAATTAGACCTGGAGACATTGTTTGAGTTAATAACACATTAATTAAAGTGGAATCACTAGATCAACCAGAAGAAAAATAACATAGCACAAGCTATGTTATTTTTTATACATTTCAAGAAACTTATTAATAAATAAATCGTTAGCAAAATTAAATTTAGGTCTTAGATATTTAGAAACAAATAATATTCCGTAAATAACTCTTACTTTTTGATCTAAATTTACAAATTCCCGATTAATATTTTGTAAATCACTTAAAGCAAATTCAATTGTTGCTTTAACTAATTTAGAATAATAAATATTTTTATTTCAAAAGACAAAAACTAATTTTTCACGAATAAAATCTTCCATATTTAATTCTCTAGTATAATTTTTAGAACTTTTTCTTGTAATGAAAGCTTTTCTTAAATCGTAAGATAAATATTCTTCAATTACAAAATCTTCTACTTCTTCTTTTGAAATATAAATAGGATCAACTTTGTCAAGAACGATTTTTGCAAAATAAAAACTAATAATACAAAAAATAATAAATGAGATACCTGAAAATACCACTATAGTTCATCAAAAATACATATCAATATTTAATTTTTTATCATAAGGAACAACAAAAACTAAACCAAATAAAACACCAGCAATAACCAAACAACCTAATGATCATAAAAATCTATATAACGATTCTTTTTTATCATATGGTAACAAAATATCATCATGAAATATTCGAATATATTTCTTATAAAAATATAATAAACTATAAAAAAGTAATATAGTGATTAAAATAACTGGACCTATTAAATATCTCATTTTTTCTCCTTTGACATTTCTTGTATAGGTTTATAAGAAAATCTATACAAATGTTTAATAATTTTATTTTCTTGAAGTGCTAATTTATGTTGTTTAGTTAAATATCCTTTATGTTTTTCAAAATGATATTTAGGGTATATAAGAGCAAGTTCTTCCATAATTCTATCCCTATAAACCTTAGCTACAATACTAGCACAAGCTATATTAAAAGAAACGCTATCACCCTTAACCAAATTAATTTGAGAGATAGGTGTATCAATTTTTTCAAAATCAGTTAGTATTAACTCAGGTTTAATATCTAATAAATTAATAGCTTGTTGCATTCCGTATCTTGAACATTGTTTAGGATTTAATTCATCAACAATTGCAGAACTTAATTCAATTATTGAATAACTAATTGCATTATCTAAAATTCATTGATATAAAAATTCTCTCTTTTTAGGAGATAATTTTTTAGAGTCATTAATTAAATCATTTGTTAAATCTTTAGGCATAATTACAGCACAAACAACCATAGGACCACAAACACAACCTCTACCAACTTCATCAACTCCAGCAATATAAGTTATACCTTTTATGTTATCTTTTTCATAATTTAACATAAAATTATTATATATTAAAATAACTCAATTTTTAAGGAGTGTTTATGGCTCAACAAGTATTTGTAAAATGTGAAAAATGCAATAGAGAAGATGCTTTTTTATTTGGTAAAATAGCTGAAACTAATGTGTATGAACATTTTCTTGATGTATATGAAAAAAAGCAAATAAATTTATTTGATAAAAATAAATTTATAGAAGTTTTTTCTAAAGAATATGCTGATCAAGCACCAAAAGAAGATCTTGAAAAAGCATTAACTAAAATGTATGATGAAATTAATGAATTTTTTAGTGAAGAAGAAAAAAAACTTATTCAAAAAAATATTTTAATAGGTCATGATTTATGGATGCATTCAGTGATCAAAATTGATGAAATTGGTAACCCTGATGCTAAAGTATATAATATACCGGTTTTAAAATTAAAATTTTTAGGTCAAAAAGAAGAATATACAAGACACTATAATAATAACGTTGGATATATTCAATTTGATGATGATCATCAATATTTAACTTGTCCTACTTGCGGTATAAAAAGTTCTAAATATATCAAAGAAGAAACTGTATAAAAAAATCTCTTTTAAAAGAGATTTTTCTTTATCTTTTGAAGTTTAATTTCAAAACTTTTATTAAATTATTTTCACCATATAAATTACTAAATTCAGTAATTTGATCTTTAACTTTAGTACTGGCACCAAATAAAAAATCAAATTTTCATTCTTTATTTTGCTCTTCCATATGTTTTAATAAGAAATATCGAGCAATAATACTAGCACAAGCTACAGATATATCAATATCTTCAGCTTTATTTAATAATAAAGTGTTTATATCAAAATCTTTTAAATTGCTTCAGTTATTTTGAAATAACAATTTATCATAATATTTTAATATTGAATTAGTGGTTGAATATTTATCAATTAATATTAAACTAGGTAAATAATTTATTTTGTTTAATAAATTATTAATTGAATGCTGATGAATGAAAAATTTAATTTCATTAGCGTTATATTTAGAAGTTAATTTGTTATAACCTTCTTGAGTTAGTTTATAAACGCTATAATCAACTTTTTTCATTATAATTGGTGCTATTTTTAGAATTTGTTTATCGCTTAATTTTTTAGAATCCTTAATATCTAAATCATTTAAAAGTTGTTTATCTTTGACAATACAACTACAAGCAATAATAGGTGTAAAATAATCACCAACACCTGTTTCATCAACCCCTAAAATTAATTCATTATTTAAATTAAATTTATTGATATCATCAAAAAAACGCATATTATTCGCTTTCAGCAACTTGAGAAATTTTACTTCTTCTTGCGTTAGATTTTTTGATTTCGTTTTCAGGGTTGTCTAAGAATTTATTAATATAATAACCAACTCCACCATCTTTATTACTTTTATTAATTAAAATAGTTGCATATTTTTTTACATCTTTGGTTGAGTTACCCATAGCTACAGAAATATTAGCTACTTTAAACATAGGAACATCATTAAACCCATCTCCTATAGCAATAGTATTTTCAATAGGGATATCATAATAACGAATAAGCATACTTAAAGCTTTACCTTTGTTTGCTGTGATATTAGTCATATCAAACACAGGAGATAACCCTTCTCCTTTAGATCAATATGAAAATTCAGCTAAATCTCCATATCTTGCTTTTAAATATCTTCTTAATCCTTCTACATTAGTAGTTTTTTTAACATCAAAAATAATACCTGTAGGCATTAAAGGTAATTTATGAAAATCTAAACCAATTCTTAATTTTGAAGTTGTTTTGAATCCGAAAACTTTTTCTAAATCCTCATCACGATGTTGTAATTGAACTCAATCAGGTCCTTCAATAGCGATATTAGTTAATTCGTTTTTAACTTTTTCATCACCTAAAATATATAAAGCTTCATTTAAGTTTAAATATTTAATATAAGGGATAAATTCATCATCATATGGATGATGAATGTGTGCTCCATTGTAATTTCCTACTACGGTTTTTAAACCTAATGTATCATAAATAAATTTAGTACTTCTTCAAGGTCTTCCTGTAAGAATACATACAATATGACCTTCATTAATAGCTCTTTTGATAGCATTTAAGGTTAAATCATGAATTTGTCCTGTAGCACTAGATTGTAATGTAGTTCCATCTAAATCTATAGCAAATAAAAATTTGTCTTTATTATTATCTTGTTTAATTAAAATTTCTTCCATTTTGTCTCCTTTTTAAAATAAAAGTGTTATATAATTATACACTTTTTTATTAATGTGGTTATATTTCCACCTTTGATAAAAGCAAATATTTTTATAGTTTTATGCTAAATATATAAAAAGGGAATAAAAAGATAGGTCAAATTTTATATAATTAAACAAATATTAATTTAATTTTGAGTGGAGAAATAATGAAATATAAAAGAATTTTATTAAAACTTTCGGGAGAAGGTTTTGCTAATAAGGAAAAACATTTAGCTATTGATTATGGTTTAGTTTCAAAAATAGCAAATCAATTAAAAGAAGTGGTTAAAAGAGGAATTCAAGTATCTATTGTTATTGGTGGGGGAAACTTCTGAAGAGGTGCATCAGCAGAAAAAAATGGAATTCCAAGAAATAGAGCTGATTATATAGGAATGTTAGCTACTATTATGAATGGATTAGCTTTAAGAAGTGGATTTGAACACGCAGGATTAACTGCAAGAGTTCAAAGTTCATTAAACATCGATAAAAGAGTAGCGGAATATTACATTAATGAAAAAGCTATTAAATTCCTTGAAGAAGGTGAAGTTGTGATATTTGTTGGTGGAACAGGTAGACCTTATTTTACAACAGATACAGCAGCAACATTATATGCTTCAGAAATAGGAGCAGATGTTATTTTAATGGGAAAAAATAATATTGATGGAATTTATGATTCAGATCCAAAAGTTAACAAAGATGCAAAAAGATTCGACCACATTACTTATGATGATATTTTAGAAAAGAAATTACAAGTTATGGACTTAACTGCCACAAGTATGGCAAGAGACAATAATATAGATTTAATTGTATTTAACTTATTAGAAGAAAATTCTATATTAAGAGCATTAGAAGGAACAATAAAACATACGGAGGTTACTAAATAATGGAATTAGAATTATATTTATTAGATTTTGAAGAAAAATGTGAAAAAGCAATTAGTCATTATCGTTTTGAATTATCAAAAATTTCAACAGGTAGAGCTAACCCGCAAATTGTAAAAGGTGTAAGAGTAATGTATTATGATACACAAACACCATTAGAAGAATTAGCAAACATTAGTGTTCCAGAACCACAACAATTATTAATCAAACCTTATGATATTACTTCTATCAAAGAAATTGTAAAAGCTTTAGATAAAGCTAATTTAGGTGTTTTACCAATTGATGAAGGTAATCAAATTAGAATTACATTTCCACCTTTAACAACAGATAGACGTAGAGAAATGGTTAAAAACTTATCTAAATACACAGAAACAGCTAAAGTTGGAGTTAGAAACGCTCGTCAAGATGCAAATAAAGCAATTAAAAACGATGAAGAATTATCAGAAGATGAACAAAAAAGATATTTAGATGTAGTTCAAAAAAATGTAGATAAACAAATTGATAAAATTAACTCAATCGCTAGTGAAAAAGAAAAAGATTTAATGACTATATAATTATTTAAAAACACGGAAAATTCCGTGTTTTTGTCTTATTTAATTCTGTTTATTATAACATAAATTAATTAGCAAAAATTTACTAAAACGCTTGTGTTACTTATGTTTTGGTAAATTTACTTTTAATTAACTGCAAAAGAAATTTTAAGTAAAATATATGATTTTTTTATTTTAGGTATAAAGTGGGAAACTCTTTAAAAATTAATATAAAAATAAAAAAATAAATTAATTCTATTCGTTAAAAAAGAATTTCTATTATAACATAAATTGCATTGATAAAAATGACTAAAACGCCTGTCTTTCTTATGTTTTAGTAATATAAACAACACCTAACTACAAAAGAAATTTTAAACAAAATATTTGATTTTTTATTTTAGGTATAAAGTGGGAAACAACCCTAAAAAACTTTCCAAGTTTAAGCAAAAACATTAAAAATAATTATTTTTTAAGCATAAAAACGTGTTTTACCTGAAATTACATTGTAATTAATTGAATTAATTTATGAATTTTTAATTGTTGTTAATAATATAAAAAAAAGATAATTAAAAAATACACTTAATTAAGTGTATTTTTGTTATTCCTGTGTTTCCAAGTTTTGACCAATTTTTTAGCACTTTTCCACACTTACTATACTACGTATAGTAAAAAAATTATTTTTTCCACATAATTACATTGTAATTATGGTATAATTAGGAGTATGAAAAAAGAAAAGTGAATTATTGTTAGAAGTAAAAGAAAAGACACATACTACATCACAGCAGCTATCTCAAATGGTCATGCTAGAGGTTATAAGAGAAGTATTGGTTTGGGGAATTTAGAAAAATTAGAAAAATCTACAAAAGACCCAATTAATCTCTTAAAAGAAGCTTGTGTTAGTTGAGATCCTGAATGACCTAAAGACAAAATTTTGCAAGAAGTAAATAAAGTTCTTAAAAATTCAGTTGTTGAATCAAAAGTTGTTAATTATGGTCATCAAGTTTTATTTAACACAATTGATGACTTGGATATTTTTGAGAAGACAAAAGAAACAAGATCAAAAGAATTAATAAAAATATTGAAATTTATAATTTCAACACGTATCCTAAAACAACAAAGTCTTATTAAAACTTTTGAAAGTATTCCTGATTATGAAATTGAATTTGATTCAAAAAAGACTACATTTTACAACTCTTTAGATTATCTTTCAGATAATAAAACAACTATTTTAAAAAACATCAATAATTCATTAATTTCTAAAAACCTAAGATCTGTTGATGTTATGTGATTTGATTCATCAACTGTATATTTTGAAACTTTTACAAGTTTAGGTCTTAAACACCCTGGATATTCAAAAGATGGAAAATTCAAAGAAGATCAAATTGTAGTGGGTTTAATCACTGATGAAAATGGTATTCCAATCCATTACAAATTATTTAAAGGCAATACAGCTGACCCAAATACTTTCATTCCATTTATCAACGAAATCAAGAAAATTTACAACCTTAGAATGGTTACAATAATTGCTGATAGAGGAATGAGTACCAATAAAAACATTAGATTCCTAGAACAAAATAATATTGATTTTATAATCTCTTACAGATTAAAAATCGCTACTAAAAGAACTAAATTATTCGCTCAAGATCCTGAAGGATATGTTGATTTAGATAATTTTAAATTTAAAGAAGAAACTTATGAATCGCTATGACAGAAAAAACGTCCAAACGGAAGAACTAGACGTAGAATAATAACTTATAGTGAAAAACGTGCTAAAAAAGATAAACAAGATAGACAAATTCTTATTGATAATTTCAATAAAAAAGCTAAAAATGGTATTGTTGCTCAAGCTGATTTGCTTGCTGGTAAAAAATACAAATTCTTTAAAGAAATTGAAAATGGTAAAACAACTTCATACAAGTTAGATTATGAAAAAATCGAGAGAGATAAAAAGTTTGATGGTTTATACGCTTACGAAACATCAAGACACGATCTTACAGTTCAAGATGTTGTTGATTTATATGCAAAACAATGACAAGTTGAAGAAAACTTTAGAACATTAAAAAACGCTTTAAGAATCAGACCTGTGTATGTGCGAAGTGACAAACACATTGAAGGATATTTTCTTTTATGCTTTATATCATTGGTTCTTATGAGATATTTACTAACTTTAGTAAATAAAAACTTAGAACCTGTATTAGGTGTTAAAAACGAAAGATTTACTAACACAAGATTAATAAAAGCAATTTTAAGTGCTAATAAATATGTTGAAGTGATAAATTCAAAAATTATCACTGAAAAATTAATAGAAAATAAAGATAATATGCAATATTTAAATGATTTTGCTATTATCAAAAAGATATTAGAAACTCAAAAACCTTAAATTACAATGTAAATTTTTGAAAAAGTTAAAAAAAGAGCAATAAAATGCTCTTTTTATCGTTTTTTGTTAAAACTTGGAAACTCAGGACAAATTAATTTTTCTAACTTTTACCACCAAATGATGTGGTGATTGTAAAATGATGAAACCTGTAATACAAAGATTATCAGAAAAATATCAAAATAAGAAAAATGTTACATTTATTGAAGTAGATGCTGAAGAAGCTAAGTTATTTAGAGAAGTTGATAATAAATGAAACGTTTTAAGAGTTCCAACTTTTATCTTACTTAAAGGCCAAGAGATAGTTGAAAAAGGATATGAATATATTCCTGAAGAAATCTTAAGTAATTGAATTGATAAAAAAATTTAAGATATAAAAGCAGTATAATCTGCTTTTTTATTTACTTATTTATTAACTTTTTTTGTATCGATTATTCATATATATATATATATATTATACGAGTATTATTTGGTATGTTTTGTTGTTTAATGCTTACAAACCTTAAATAAATATATTTATTTTAGGTATATTAAGATTAAGTGATATTTTTATTCCATAACTTAACTTTAGGAGGTATAAAGTGGAAATAGAATTTCTAAAGGATGATTTACCAACTTTAAATGATAAAAAGAACAATACATCCATTGCTAGCTACAATACTGATCAAATATTAGATACAGCTTTTATAACTACTGAATTAACTATTCCTTATAATTTTCTTGATATTATAGAAAAATCAGTATGAAAAAATGTTTATAAAAGAAGCAGAATAGAAAATGATCATATTTATCAATCTCATTATTTAACTTTAAATGATAACTTATGACAAGCTGCGAATTTATGAACTCCTAATGAGCTGGATAGCAATAATAAATTGATGGTAGATTTTTTATTACTATTAGGTAAAAATCACAATAATGTAAAAAACATTTTATTCAAAGACTATCAAACTACTGCAGAAGAATATGGGGGTATTAAAGCAGAAATATCTTACTTATTCGGAGATGATCTTATTAAAGATTTAGATGTTTTACTAACATATGATTGTTTAGTAAAAGGAACTTTAAATGATAATGTTGCAAATATTAAAATATTAAAAGAAAAGATTGCTAATTTATCAGATTATCAAACTTGAAAGAAAGTAAAATTAGTTTATTTTAATTATTTCATGTCTATAGGTGTTTTAAAAATTAAAGATCATAATTCAAGATATAACTTCTTTTCAATGTTGCAAAACATTAATAAATTTGATTTCAATAATGATATTTCACCAATTCAACCATGATCAAAAGTTAAGGCTAAATTAACAGAAATTGTAGAGAATATGAATTCTGATGATTTATATTCTGAGTCTTATAAAAAAATTGTTTCTTCATTTATTAATCATATTGAAGTTCAAGGCGAAGACACCATTGAAAAAAGATATGAAAAATATATTGCATACATTGGTTTAAAAAAATATGTTGATAATTATAATTTAATTAATAAAACAATTAAAGATAATCAAAAATTAGGATTGAAAAATAAAGTTGTTAAATTAACAACAATAAGTTTAATTTTCTTAACTTCTATTTTAGTACTTGTTTTTGGTATTCTTGTTTCTAAAACTGGATTTAAAGCAAATTGAATTTTATTAATTGTTGATTTAGGATTTATAGCAATTACATCATTATCAATATACATCTTGATTAAATTTAATAAAAAACTTGCTGAACTTCCAAGAATTTTAATTTCAAAAAACCATAACGCAATTAATAAATCGCTATGTAATAGCTATATTTGTGAAAATTGTGGTAATTTATTTAATGAATTTACATCAAAAATTCAAAGCATATTAGAAGATGCTAGATTATTTAAGAAAAACAATAAACTAACAACTAAAGGGGATAAATAATGGCTGAACAATCACAAATCATTTATTTTGATCATAATGTATTTGATAAAAAAATTACCCTTTATGCAAAGATTAAAAATAAAGATGTTATTTTAGATTCATTTGAATACAATGATAATGGTATTAATGGAGCAAGGGTGATTAATTTTCCTAATGGTAAACCTAAAATTAAATTAAATTATAGTAATGGTTTATTAAAAGGTGCTCAAGAAATGTATTATGGAGATAACTTTAAAAAAGCTACAATTACATTCAAAAATGGTAAGCTAGATGGTGATTCTACATATATGTATGATTTAACCAGTTATTCTAAAAAAGAGTATACTGCAGAAATTGATTATCATATGGAAGCAAGATTTGATAATGGTGTTTTAATTTGATATTGTGAATATTACTCACCAATTGGTAATGGTGGTCATCTTCATAAAACCAATAGAATTAAAAGACATATTGAGTATTCAAAAGAAAGAACCGAATATAAATATTGTTCATCTCACTATGAATCAAGTAAAAGTGATGTAAATTGTGAATGACAATGAATTGGATTAGATTATAAAAAATATTTAGATTAATAAAATATAAGCTATATTAATTTTTTAATGATTAAACCTAACAATTTCTATTGTTAGGTTTTTATTATTTTTAAACTGCTAATAGGTAATTAAAATATAATTTAATTATGAAAGCTTTGAAAAATATATGACTTAATTCCACTGTTTCAACTCTTGTAACATTACCTTTAATAGCTGTTTCTTGTTCAAATTTGAATAAAAAACCTGTTAAAGGAAAAGAAACTACAAACAATAACAAAAAATCAGATAAAAGTAATAATACTGATAATAAAGCATTTAAACCAAACGACAAAAAAGAAAAACAGCTCAAGGATGATTTAAATAAAAAAGATGTTATTGAACCAAATAATAATAAGCAATCAAATCAAGATAATCATTCTACCAATAATGAAAATAGTGATTTAAAAAATCAAAAACCAATAAATAAAGATAATAAGCAAACAAATAATACGTTAAACAATAAAAATAATCAAGATAATAAAATAGATACATCAATTAATAACGAGAATAACAAAGTAATAGAAGAGCCTAATACCGATCAAAACAATAATAATAAAAATAAAGATACAAAAAATGATACTAACACATCAAATGAAGGTATGGATAAAACTCCTACTAAAAATGTTAATAACAAAAATCAAGAAAGTAATTCAAATTCAAACGATAAAACTAACAACGATTTAACTAATCATCAAAATACAGATAATACAAGTGTTAATAATAGAGATACAAGTAGCTCTAAACCTTTAATAAATCAACCAGATACAATTAATAATGATCAAATACTATCAAATGATCAAGTATTAAATTATTATAATTCACACCCAGAACTAAGAAAATATAACGAAACACCATTTGATACAAAATTGTTTTATGACACAAATCAAGATTATGTGAATCATATATTAAGTCGTTCATTTGCTCTTAGATGAGATTTTAACGATGGTGGGTATTCTGGTGGAACTGCTTGATTATTAGATTATCATAAAGTTGATAATGATGGTAATTATAAGTTGTTTTTAGCAACCAATTATCACGTAGCGGTTGATATTTATGGACCTAATGATTATCAAGAATGAGCTCAGCCTAATAGATCTAATAATCCAATTAAAGATTTTTATATTGGTTTTGATGTTAAAAATAGTGCTTCAGTAGGAGTTAAAAAATGAGCAAAGAATACAAAATTTAATAAAAATTTTGCTTATAGAATTTTAAAACCAAATTCAATTCCAAAAGTAATCTTTTTAGCTCAAAACTTTACTCAAAATACACAAAATATAGCTAATAAAAATTATTATAGTGATTTTGCTGTTTTAGAATGAGACATTAATTTAAATCAAGCTTTAAATCAAAATGATATTTTATATCCAAACGATTATAATCAAGCAGCAATTAAATACTTATTAAAACAACAAAACATTGAATGAAAATTAATGACCGAACACATTAAAGATGCTATTAGTGCTTTAGATAGTAGTTATTCTAAATATACAAATAAATCTAATTTTATAAGAAATACAGATTATTCATTACCTTATGCAACTGTTAATTATGACACAATGGTATATGCTAGAAGACATTTCTTTGATGATTATACACCGTTAGAATTTGATCAAATAGGACCTAATACCATAAATAAAATTAATGATTTAAGTAATTATATAAATACTTATTTAAGTGATAAAACTTATTGATATCCAAGTAATTTATATTATGCGGGTTTTCCATTTTTTGTAGATAAAAGCCAAACATTTACCAATGTAGTTAAAGGTTATGAAAATCAACTAGGGTATAAAGGTTTTGATTTAGATCGACCTTATATTTATTTAGATTATGATTTTAATAATAAACAAGTTGGCGATAAGAATAATACAGTATTTAACAATCTAACCAAATCTTATTTTTATGGAGTATCATATAGAATCTTTTCAGTTAATCAAATTGTAGGTGGTATGAGTGGTTCATTAACTTTAGATCAACAAGGATTACCTATTGGGTTATTATGAGGAAATGAAGGAACAGGTACTGTTTTAATTAATGATAGCTATCAAAATTCATATAATCCAGTTTTTGTTCCATTTGTGCAAAATAGAACTTTTACTACTAATGATCTTACAGTATATCCATATAACTTAATTGATGGCACAGATAAGAATAAATACCCAATGCAAATTAATTCATATAGAGAAATGTTAAGAAAAATTTATGGGCAAAATAGCTTTAGTACTAAGTTATTCCCTAATGGAATTTAATGATAAATAAAAATAGACAGATATAACTTCTGTCTATTTTTTGATATTAAATTATTTATTATTTAAAGCTAATTGAACTAAAGTTTTAACCATAACTCCAGTAGGTCTAGAAGCAATATCTGCAGTTCCTGCAACATCTAAGTGAATGTATTCAACATCTTCAGTAAATTCTTTTAAAAACATAGCTGCAGATGAACTACCTCCACCTACTCCTGAAAGATCAGTGTTTTTTAAATCAGCAACAACAGAATTTCTAATTTCTTTTGCAAATGCTTCATCTAAAGGCATTCTTCATACTAATTCATGTTGATCTTTAGCAGCTTTTTCTAAATCATTTCAAGCTTGTTCACTAGTTGCTCATACACCTGTGTATGTGTGTCCTAAAGCAACTAAAATAGCTCCTGTTAAAGTTGCAACATCAACTAATCTTGTAGCTTTTAAGTTTCTTACAGCATATGTTAATCCATCAGCCATAACTAATCTACCTTCGGCATCTGTGTTGTTAATTTCAACTGTTTTACCATTCATACTTGTTCATACTGAATCAGGTAATGAAGCATCTCCATTAACTCTGTTATCTGTAATACACATAACTGCAGCTACATTAGCTTTAGGTTTTAATTGTGCAATAGCTTTTAAAGCACTAGCTACAAAAGCTGACCCAGACATATCAAATTTCATTCCAAGCATACTTCTACCTGGTTTTAAACTATATCCTCCAGAGTCAAAAGTAATACCTTTTCCAACATAAACGGTTTTATCTTCAGTAGAATCATCACCATTGTATTCAATAACTACAACTCTAGGTTCATACATACTTCCACGGTTAACTGAAAGTAATAATCCCATTTTGTGTTCTTCAATTTCTTTTTTAGTTAAAACAGTAACTTTTAAGTTGTCATATTGTTTTAAATCATTAACAACGTGTTCTGCTAATCATTCTGAGTTACAAATGTTTGGAGGTGTAACTTGAAGGTTTCTAGCAAAGTTAACAGCTTCAGAAATTACTGAAGTTTTTTTAAAAGCTTCTTTATATGAAGATTCATTAGCTGATGTATAGAAGCTAACTTCAAATTTATCTTCGTCTTTTTTAGTTTTAGCACTATAAATATCTGCTTTAACGTAGTTGTATGTATCAACAAAAGCACTAACAACTTCAGCAATAGTTAATTTTTCAGTTACAAATGTATCTAAATCAATTTGTAAATCTCTAACTTGAGATGTGAATAAACTTTTAGCTAAAGATACTAAACCTTTGTGGTTTAATTTATCTTTTTCTCCCATAAATACTAAAGCTTGGTTTTGTTCTAAATATTCTGTAAGAACATTATTTTTTTCAACAACAGTTTTAGGAAATTCTTCACCTTTAAAAACTGCTTTAACAAGCATAAAATTATTTCTTGAATTATCGATTTTTTTAATCATTTATTTGTCCTTTCATATATAAATTATGTAACATATTTTACTACTTTATTAAATAACTTATGTGATTAGTCAAAATATTAGTAGCTATTCTTAAATGGTTATTAATTTAAAAATAATTAGCATTATTGTTTAAGAAATTTTGGGCTTCAGAACGAATATCAAGTAGTTCATTTACGTTGTAAACATCTTCTTTGCTGTTCATTAAACTAGTAAATTTAGCCAATATAGAATTAGCTTTTGCAATTGAAGTTTCTTTATTAATTACATTCGTTTCTAATCTTGCTTTTAAAAGGTTTAGACTCTCAAGAGTTTCTTCTAATAATTGATTTACTAATTGTGGAACTTGATTAATTAAAATTTCTACATTTTTCGCTCATTTAAAAGTAATTTCTGCCTGAACACCAATAGGGGTTTTATCGTCTGGTTGAGGTTGATTTAATTTCTTATAAATTTGTTTAATTTGTTCATCTATAGATAAATCTTTATTTATTTTAAATAAATCAAGTATCGAGTCATATGGGTCTTTAAGTTGTGGTGAAACGGATATAACTCATTTGTAAAGATTTGAATAGATTTGACTATTTCAATGTTGGCCCTCAAGGTACTTAAGAGTAGAATATAATGCTATAAGTTGCGGTTCGACTGTGATTCTATTTTGTGTTCATTTAGTAAAAGTCAAAGCTATTTCGGACAACAAGTCTACACAACTTTTGTATAAATCGTTAAGAATTGTTTGTAATTCATTAGTTGTTGAATCGTTTTCTATCGTGATTGATGAAATTTGTTGAGTATATTTTTCGTAAATGCTTTTTACGTTAATGTATGTATTTCTGTCTATTGGTAGTTGTTCTTTATCAATAAAATTATCAAAATTTTCTTTTAAAAAGTTTAAAAGATATTTAATTTTTTCTATTTTAGAGGTTTCTTTTTCAAGATTTATGTTAATTTCGTTAATCTTATCATTTTTGTAAATGTAATTGTTGCGAACTTTTATTATTTTAAATAATTCATTTTTTACTTGTTGATAAGTTAAGTTTGTATCGTTTAATATTTTTTCGAAATCATGATCATTGTATTTAGTGACCAATTCATCTACATCAGAATTATATGTTTCTATTAATGATTTTTTATGTTCAATTCCATTTCTTTTAATCGCATCTTCCCCCATTTGTAATAAAGACTTTTTTAACAATTCAGCAAAGTTTTTATGTCTAAATTGATACAACCAATCTTGGCTACTTAAATTTCCAGGATTTAATTCGTTATATTTATTTAATATTGATTCTAAGTTTGGAATTATAGAGTCTAATTGAGCAAGATTTGTTGTTAAAGTTTGTTCGTTTAAATTATTAGTATTTAAATTTACATTTTTATCAATAGGTGAAAAAACTTCTCTATTTTTATTAATTAAATCATCTTTTAAAGATGAAAATTTCTTATATTTAACTTGAAATTCTTTAAATAATTGAGCAGTAGAATTAGGTGCTCCATTTTTTGTTTCTTTAACTATATTAATTATTATTTGTTTTCCAATAACAATATTATTAATCACTTCTGGATTTTCCAAAACGTATCCGTTTGGTATTTCTTTTAATAATTGCTCTAAAGTGATTTTTGAATCGTTGCTAGTGGTGATATTTACAGAAATTGGTTTAATGTTGCCATCTGGATTTTTGAAAATAATATTTGTTGTATTTAGAACTGTTGAACTAATCATTTCAACAATATTATTTTCATTTTGTTTAATAGTTAAATTAGGGTTTTTAATCATTATTTTAATTTCTTGACCTTCATCATTTATTATTATTTTCGGTGCTTTTTCTTCAATTTTGGCATAAGTTACATCATTACCAGTTCATGAATTAAGTTTTTTACCATTAAAAACATAAGTAATAGTTGTTTTGTGTTGAACACCAGGTTTTGAATCCACTGGACCTATTGGGTTTGTAGGGGTTTTATCTACTGGTGTATTGTTTGTATTTGTACTACATGCAATTGTTGCAATTGGTGCAACAATTGCTAAAGAACTAAATATTAATAATTTTGCTTTTTTCATAAAAAAATTATATATAAAGTTAAGGATTAAGATTATGAAAATTTAAATTTATTTAGCAAAATAATTAGTGTTTAATTGTTAAAATTAAGACATGCAAAATAAAATTTTTCTACATACTAATACTGAATATTCGTTTTTAAATTCTACTATTAGAGTAAATGAGTTGTTTAAATATGCGAGTGATAATGATATTAAGTATTTACCATTAACAGATATTAATAATTTATATGCTTTACCTTTATATTTAGAATTATCTAAACAATATAATATCAAACCAATTATTGGACTTCAAACTTCAATAGTTAATGATGATTGTAAGTTTGATGTTATTTTAATTGCTAAAAATAATAATGGTTTAAAACTTTTAAACCAAATTATATATCAAGCATCAAAAAATATTTTTGTTAAAGATTTAAATGATTTAGAATCAGATGATTTATATATTATTGATCATTATGAAAACGGAATGGTAGCTAATAATTATGATTTTAAAGTACCAAATAATTTCTTTTATAATTCAAATGAATTAGTATATCCAAATACTGTGTATGCTCCAACTAAAAGAATAATGTATCAAAATCAAAATAATATTTTGAATGTTTTAGACAATATAGCGGGAAAACAACACAAAATTAATTATCAATTTAAAGATTACAATGATGTTAATTTTGAATTATTAGATTCTAATATATATCAAAATATGCAAAATATTATTGATTCTTTAGAACCTATTTCACTTGATAGCAAAATAAAATTAGCAAACTATAAAGAGGATGTTGAAGACACTATTAAACGTCTAATAGTTGGTAAAAAATATTTAAATTTAATTAAATACTATGATAAAGATTTGGTTGATAAAAGAATTAATTATGAATATCAAATAATTAAAAAATTAGGTTTTATTAATTATTTTTTAATTATTTGAGATACTTTAAACTTCGCTAGAAGTCAAGGGATTGAAGTTGGACCAGGTAGAGGTAGTGCTAGTGGTTCATTGATTTCATATTTATTAGATATTACTGATGTTAATCCTTTAGAGTTTAATTTACTATTTGAAAGATTTTTAAATCCTGATAGAGTTAGTTTACCTGATATTGATATTGATATTCAAGATAATCGAAGAGATGAAGTTTTAGAATATATTAGAAATAAATATGGTCATAATAAAGTAGCTTTAATTACTACATTTCAAACTCTTGCAAGTAAAAATTCAATTAGAGATGTTGGTAGATATTTAAATATTCCAACACCTAGCATTGATAAAATTTCAAATTCTTTAACTAAAAATGATTTAAATTTAGAATATGCTTATGCACATAACAAAAAATACAAAATTTTAGTTGATGAATTTGAAAATTTACATCATTTTGCAAGTTTAATTGAAGGATTACCTAGACAAACAGGTCTTCATGCTGCTGGAATAGTAATTTCTAATGTTGATTTAACTAATAGTTTTCCTGTTGAGCAAAACGCAAATGGATTTAATCAAATTCAATTTACTTTAAATAATCTTGAACAATATGGATTAATTAAAATTGATTTTTTAGGATTAAAAAATCTAACGGTAATTAATCAAATTGAATCATTAATACCTGAAAAATATCATTTTAATAACATAATTAATCAAAATTATTCACAATTTAGCGATCAAGAAACATTTAATTTATTAAATAAATTATTAACTGATGGAGTATTCCAATTAGAATCTAATGGAATGCGTGCAGCTATTAAAAGTGTAAAGATTGATTCATTTGATGATTTATATGCAATTATTTCGTTATATCGTCCAGGACCTATGCAATACATTGATACTTATGCTAAAAATAAACAAGATCCATCGCTAGTAGAAAAAATTCATCCATTATATGACAAAATAGTAGAACCTACTTATGGAATTATTGTTTATCAAGAGCAAATTATGCAAATTGCTCAGCAAGTTGCTAATATGAGCTTTGCTCAAAGCGATTTATTAAGAAGAGCAATTTCTAAAAAAGATGATAAAAAGCTTCATAGTTATAAAAAAATCTTTTTTGAAAGTGGTTTTTTAAACAATATTCCAATTGATGTATTAGAAAAAATTTATCAAAAAATTGAATTATTTGCTGCTTATGGATTTAATAAGTCTCATGCAGTAGCATATGCTTTAATTTCTTATAAATTAGCTTTTTATAAAGCCAGATTCCCGAAAATATTTTTCAAAGTGCTTATATCTAACGCAATAGGTGATTTAACTACAGTTAAAAAATATGTTTTAGATGCTAAAGAGCAAGGAGTGAGTATTTTTTCACCAATAATTAACATATCTACTAATACTGTTGAAATTAAAGATAATAATTTATATTTACCTTTAAATATGATTAAAGGAATTGGATTAGTAGCAACTAATAAAATTATTGAAGAAACTAATAAAGGAGAATTTAGTCACTTTATTAGTTGTTATTTAAGGTTAAGAAATGCTGGAATTGGTGAATCAGTAATTAACACTTTAATTAAAGCAAATGTATTTAGAAAATTTGCTAATTGTGCTACTTTAGAAAAAAATACTGTCTTAGCTCAACAATATTTTGATCTTTTTTCTAAAGAAATTAAACAAAAAAAGATCACTGATGAAATTTTAAAAGATCAAGAATTAGCTAACTTTATTCAACGTTATAAAATCAATGAACAAAAATTACAATTTGTTGAAAAAAATGTTAGTGAAGAAATGAAAAATGAAAGTGAATTATTAGGTGATATTTATAACGCTATGGCTATATCAACTGATAATAAAGTAGTTAGACCAAGCTTATCAACATTACCAATTAATGAAAATCGCTGAATTGATGCTTATTTAATTAGTGTCAAAAAACATCCTACCAAAAAACAAGTTAATATAGCAATTATGGATGTTGATAATAAATCAATTAATGCTTATGGTTTTAATGAAAAAACACTTTTATTATTAGAAAATAAAGAACCTAGACAAATAATGGTTTATATTAAAAATAATGGTAGATATTTTACTATTAATGACTGAAAGGATAACAATGAAACAAACTAGTTTAGTGGTTGATGGTAATTATTTACTATTTCAAAGCTTTTATGCAACTTTTAGAGGTGATTTAGATGCTATAATGCGTAATTCCAAAGGAGTTGCTACTAATGCTTTAAGCATTTTCTTATCACAATTAAATAAGTTAATTATTGAAATTCAACCTGATTATTTATTTATTGCATTTGATGCAAGAGGTAAAACAAAAAGACATTTAATTTATGAAGAATATAAATCAGGAAGAACTAAAGCTCCTCAAGAATTGTTTGATCAATTTGAATTAATCAAACAATTATTAACTGATTTAGCGATTAATTGACAAGAACAAGAAGGATATGAAGCAGATGATTTAATAGCTTCTTATTGCTCAAATATTCCAGGAGAAAAAGTTATTTTTTCTCGTGATAAGGATTTATTACAATTGATTAATGATGAAATAGTTATTATTGATAAATTAAATCCTGCTACTAACTACATTAAAAGTGATAACTTTTTTGATTTATTTAATTTTTATCCTAATCAAGTGATTGACTATAAAGCTTTAAAAGGAGATCCTTCGGATAATCTACCAGGAATTAAAGGGATTGGTGAAAAAACAGCGATTAAATTACTTGAACAATTTGGTACTTTTGATAATATTTATCAAAATATTAATTCACCTTTAATTACAAAATCAATAAAAAATAAACTACTAACTGGACAAGCTCAAGGTCAATTATGTTATGAGCTTGCAACTTTAAATCCTAATGTTCCAGATTTTGATACTAATATCGAGCATTATGCTTTTAAAATTAATTATCAAAACGCTTTAGCTTTATTAAATGAATTAGAACTAAATCGAGCTAAAAAACAAATTGCTAATTGAACAAAATTATAATTTCCACATTCATTAAATGTGCATAACATTTAATGAATATTTTTTTGCACTTAAAACCTTAGTTAAATAGATAAATTTAATCTAATTTAACTGTGGATATCTTAAATAAATGGTAAAAGCAATTAAAAAAATAAAAAATATTCTTTTTGTTATTGTTATAAGCGTTTAAAATATATGTAAAACATTATTTTTATTAATTAATCAACTGGAGAATTTATGCAACAATCAGAACTTAGTTTTCGTTATTACAGCGTCCAAAAAGATACTCATATTTCAAGTGAAGATTTATCAAACTTAAGAGAGCTTTATGGTTCAATTTTAGGACCTTGTCCTATTTTCTTATATGAATCTTTATTGGATTTTGTAAAAGGTGCTAATATGCGTCAATCTACTTGTGAGTTTAGAGTGTTGTCTGTTTATTTAAATATGACAGTTGAGCAATTAGAGGATGCTAGAATTAAGCTTGAAGCTATTGGATTGTTAAATACTTATTTTGATAATAAAAAATTAATTACAGTATTTAGCTTACAAAAACCACTAGATGCAATGAAGTTAAAAAAGAATGATTATATTTCAAAATTAATTATTAGTAAAATTGGTAAACCAAACTTTAAAGATTTAATCAAACATAAATCTAATAACATTCATATTTTAAATTCATCTCAATATGAAGATGTTAGTGCTAATTTCTTTGAAGTGTTTAATGATGATAGCAATAAAGAAACTTTAACTGATTTATTTATTAAAGCAGGAAAAGCTAAACGTAATGAACAACAATCTAGCACATTAAATCGTACAATGTCTATTCCATTAAAATTAAACATTGGTCATGTTCAATACAACAATGAATATGAAGCAATTTTAAAATTATCAGCTAAAGATTTCTTATTACAAATTTTAGAACGTGAATTAAACGATGATGAGATTAATTATTTAAATAAATGATCTAATGTTTTTGAAGATGCTAAAGCAATCAATTTAATTTCTTATTTAGCTTTTATTAATAATAATAAAAAATGATTAAATCAAGCACAATCATGAATGAATGAAGTGTATGAAAGATCATTAGTAGAATTTAATGATTTAGAAAATTACTTAGATCAAAAATTTAGCTTTTTTAGTCAATATAAAACAATTTATGAAACTAAACAAGCAATTAAACAATCATATCTTTCATCAATTGATAAATAAAAGTAGGAAATATGAATCAATGAAATAATTGAAAAGAGCAATATAATCCAATTAAACTAGTACAAGGATTAAAAAATAATGTTTACCTTCAACCTATTATTCAAAAATTAGAAATTACTGATCAAGAATTATTGACTCATTACACTATGTTTTCTAAATATTGTGAAGATCAAAAAGTTAATTCTCAAGACCGGATTTTTGATAAAAGTTTTAAACGTAATGACAACAATCAACTTGTTGAAATTTTAACTATTGCCAAAACCACTGCAGGTAAAGAGTTTATGTATCAAAACTACATTAAAAATACTCAAATTTCTAAGCCTATCATTGAACAATCATTAGATAAATTAGAAATTGATTCATATTATGATTTAAGTGAACTAAAAAAACAAATTATTCGTAATATTAATAACATTTCTAAACTTGAAGGTTATGCAATTGAAGGTCAAGCAACTAGTATTAGACGTGAATTTTTAAGTTCTATAGTCAATTATTTTGCTTTAAATCAAATTTCAGCTTCATATATTGATTTAAATTATTTAGATGATAAAGTTAAAAATTTATTAAATTCACCTACTGATGATTTAAGTGCTTTAATTGATTCTTTAATTGATGTTGATGTTTTAGTTATTGATGAATTAGGTTTTAAAAAATACTCAAAATGATTTTTAGAAACTATTTTTATTAAAGTGTTAGATCAAAGAATTCAAAATAATAAATTAACTTATATTGGTAGCTATTATTCATTTTTTGAAATTAAAAATAATATTTTAATTAAAAATGAAGCTGAAGATAGTAAATTTTGACTTGATCGTTTATTTATGCTAATTAGACAAAATTGTCATAATCAAATACATGTAAGTAAGGAGAAATCATGAAAATAATACTTGCTGGTACTCCTGAATTTTCAGTTCCGATTTTTGAAACTATTATTAACAATTTTGAAGTTGTAGCTATAGTTTCTCAACCAGATAAACAAGCTAATAGAGGTTATAAAGTTATTCCAACTCCTGTTAAATTATTAGCTAAAAAATACAACATTCCTTTATATCAACCTAACAAAATTGGTGAAATTTATCAAGAATTATCTCAAATTGATTTTGATGTACTACTAACTTGTGCTTTTGGTCAATATATTCCATCAAAAGTTTTAAAGTTAGCTAAAAAATGTGCAATAAACATTCATGGTTCATTGTTACCTAAATACCGTGGAGCTGCACCAATTCAATATTCGTTGTTAAATAATGATCCAATTACTGGTATTTCATTGATTTATATGACTGATGAAATGGATGCAGGAGATATTTTAGAAACTGCAACATTAGATATTGATGCTAGAGACACTAGTGATAGTTTATTTGTTAAAATGTCTAATCTAGCTCAAAAAAATATTGTTAATTGATTAAATAATATTCAAAACAATCAAATTAATCCAATTAAACAAGATGCATCTAAAGTAGCTTTAAGTCCCAAATTAAAAAAAGAAGATGCTTTATTAACTAATGATTTAACTTGTGATTTAGCTTATAACAAAATTAGAGCTTTTAGCTCTAATCCTGGAGCTTATATTATCCAAAATAATAAAAGAATTAAAATCTATTATGCAGCTAAAGAAAAATTACATCCAAACGCTTTAAAATTAGACTTTTGTGATGGATGTTTATATGCAATAGATTATCAATTTGAATCTAAAAAAAGAGTAGTTTTAGAATAATGGTACTATTACCATATTAAATAAAATGTATTACAAGGTACATTTTTTATTTTGCAAAACTTTAATATAATAAACAATGTAAGATAATTATCTATAACATTAAATTCTTACTTATATAAATAAAATATTGAAAGGATTATACATTTATGAAAAAAGTTGCTATAAATGGTTTTGGAAGAATCGGTAGATTATTCTTCCGTAGAGCATTAGAAACAAATGCTAAATTAGATGTTGTAGCTATTAACGATTTAACAGATCCAGCTACATTAGCACATTTATTAAAATTCGATACAGCTTTCCGTGAATTACCTTATGAAGTTGAAGTTAAAGGTGATGCTATTGTTGTTAATGGAAAAGAAATTAAAGTTTTCGCTGAAAGAGATCCAGAAAACCTTCCATGAGGAGAATTAGACATTGATTTAGTTGTTGAATCAACAGGATTCTTCACAAAACGTGAAGGAGCAGAAAAACACTTAAAAGCAGGAGCTAAAAAAGTTGTTATTTCAGCACCATCAGATAAAGATGTTAAAACAATCGTTTACAACGTAAACCACGATATTTTAAACTCAGAAGACAAATTAATTTCAGCTGCTTCATGTACAACAAACTGTTTAGCACCAGTTGTTAAAGTTTTAGTTGACAAATTCGGAATTAAAAACGGATACATGACAACAGTTCACGCTTACACAGGAGACCAAAAATTACAAGATGCTCCTCACCGTGACTTACGTAGAGCTAGAGCAGCTGCTCAAAACATGGTTCCTACATCAACAGGTGCTGCTAAAGCTATTGGTTTAGTAGTTCCAGAAGCTGCAGGAAAATTAGATGGATCAGCAGTTCGTGTTCCTACAATTACAGGATCATTAGTTGATTTAACAGTTATGTTAGAAAAACAACCTACAGTTGAAGAATTAAATGCAGCTATTAAAGAAGCTGCAAGTGAAACAATGAAATATGAAACAGCTCCAATTGTTTCTTCAGACATCATTAACTCACACTATGGTTCAATTTTTGACTCATTATTAACATCAGTTAAAGAATCAGAATCAGGAAACTTATACAAATTATTCTCATGATATGACAATGAAATGTCATACGTTTCTCAATTAGTTAGAACTGTAGAACACTTTGCATACTTATAATTTATAAAAAAATAGCAACCACGGTTGCTATTTTTCTTTGTAAAGTTATAAAATTATAAATATATAAATATATTTATAATTTAGGTGATATTATGAAAACAAAAAGTATATTCGCAATCTTATGCATCCTTGGTACATCAAGTTTAATAGCCTGTCATGCTTCTAATAATCAAGCTATAACAAAACCAATTAAAAAAGTTGATGATCCTTTAAAAAATCAACAAGATCCAAGTAAAAACAAGAAAAACGAAAACAATATAGATCCAAACAAAGATAAAAAAGATAAAAATTCTAATGACCCAAACAAAAAAGATGAAAATAATGTAGATCCAAATAAAGATAAAAATGCAAATGACCCAAGTAAAAATAAAAAAGATGAAAACAATGAAGGTTCAAACAAAAAACAAGATCCGCTAAATAACAATGAAAATAAAAACAATGAAGATGAAAACAGCCAAAAACCAAACACTAATAATCCAACTGATAAAAAACCAGGTGACGAACCAAATAATGACAATAAATCAGATTTAAACAATGGCGAAAATAATAATCCTTTGAATAAAAAAGATGATAATAAAAAAGAAACAGATAATTTAAATAATAATGAAGGAAATAATAACCCTTCAAACGACAACAAACAAAATGAAAACAAAACAGACACTAATATAAATAAAGATAAAAATAATAATAATAAAACAAATATCGAATCACCAAATACTGATTTAAATAGTGATAAAAAAGATGAAACGGATAAAACATCTTCTGGTTTAGAAAAAAACTCAGATAATAATTTAAATAATCATAATACTGACAATACACATTCAAACAACAACACAAATGAGACCAATAAAAAACAAGATGAAACAAATAAAACAGATACAAATACTGAAGGTAAAGGTGATGAAAAAAATAATAATGTAGGAAATAACGAATCATCAAATACTGATTTAAATGATAAAAAAGATGAACCTGAGAAAGTAGATAAAACAGATACTGGGACAAATGATAATACTGATTCTTTATCAGCAGATAAAGATAACCATCCAATTGAACCAGAAAACAAACCTTTAGAACCTTCTGGTTCAAATGAACCAAATCATCCTAATGAATCAATTGATCACAAAGATGAAAATAATGAAATTGATAATAAAAATGATGATTCAACTAACATTAATAACAATGCGTTAGAAGTGGTTATAAACAATCCTGATCATTTACAACCTAAGATTACTTATGATAATGCTAGAAATACTGAAGGTTTATTAGTTCCAGATATTATTGATCGTGATCAACCTGAAAATTATAGATTACAAAGATATCCAATAAGCAAAGAGGAAATGTCATTAGTATCATTAGATCATAATGATGAATTAAATTTCTTAAATAAATTTAATAATGATAATAATGATGTAGTGCATAAAACTAATAGTTATGGACAAAGTTATTATGAATATCAAGATCCTTTTACTAAAATTATTTTTAGAGATTATGCATATGGAAATGGTAAGTATATTTTAGGACCAGATAATATAAAATTATTAGCTCAAGAATTTAAACGTAAAATACCATTTGGGCCTGAAGTTTATGATCTTGAAGCGGTTAATATTAATGATTTTAAAGTTATTGATTCTAAAGCATCAGGTTTATATTTCCCTACATCAAAAAATATTTTTATCAACACTCAATCAGTTATAGGAACAGATTTTAAAAATTATGACGTTATAGCTACTATAATGCCTACTTTATTCCATGAGTATATCCATCATTGAGCATTTAGTTATGCACAAATTGCTTTACCATTTGTAGCTATTACCAAAAATGATTTACCAGCATATTTTAAGGATGATATTTTAGGTTCTAGTGAAATTATTTATAAACCAAATGTAGTATCAGGTTATGATAGACAATATTGAAATAAATATTTCACAGATAATTTAGTGCATTTATTAAACTTTGATTTTGATAAAAAAGCTGCTTTAAGTTCTGCTATTTTTGGAATATGACCAAGATTAAATAATCAAGAAATTTGAAATAGATTCTTGCACAACAATTTAACTCCAAAACAAATATGAGATTTAGCTAACCATAATAAAAGTATTGACACTGATTACAATACATTCTTCTATGAAGCGGGATTAACTTTTAATCTTCCTAAAAAGAATATCCCTTATTACTATTCATTAACTGAGTTAATGCCTAGAGAATACACTAAATTTGCTTATGAGTCATATTACAACATTAATGAAAAAAGAACTAATAAATTTATAGCAAGTAATGGTTTTGGATATTCTACTATTAGTTGATTTGGGATTAATAAATATAATTCTAATAACATAAGACAATCAATCATACCTTCATCTAACTCTGATGATTGATCTAGAACATATTTAAACACTGAAAGCTCACCTTATCGTCAAGGAAATTACATTCAAAATGCTTTAACTTTCCCAAATACTGTATTTAAAATTGATGATTATAAGTTCTTTGATGAAAATGGAGCAGAACAGACATTAGATGAATCAAGAAGTAAAAATCGTTCAATTGAGTTTTATAAACTATTTCTTGAAACTATGGGATATGGTAAAACTATTTCACAAGTCTTTTATCAAAATAAATGATCATTCCTTTATGCAAGAAACAAAGAGAAAAAAGGTGCTCCAGTAGCTGATGGAGAAACAGCAAATAATGTAAAACTTGCAGGTTATTTACCTAATACCAAATACACTGGATTTGCTTTTGTCAAAGATGGTAAAATTTACAATCAAACAAAATTTGATTATTCTCCAGCATTTAACTTCTTTGGTCATTATCAATTTGATCAAGGGGCTAGATTATTAGAAAATAATCAGCTTTCAAATGATAGATTAAATCAAATTGGAAATAGATTGTATCCAAAAAATAAATATTACACTTATATAACTGATACATATATTAAGATCCATGATTTAACTCAAGTAAAAATGTGAATTGATAAAAATCATGATGGTATTGCTCAAGAAGATGAATTGGATAATAATTATAAATTTAAATTACCAGAACATCGTTATGTAACTACTGCACGTAGTGGTAATCCAATGGATTCAAAATTTAGACCAATAGTAGCTTTAAAAGATAAAAATAATGAAAATGGAGTAGTGTTTGAAACAATTGTAGGACCTTCAAACAATAATTAGTGTGAAAAAATATTGATTTAAGAAAATTATTATCGGTTTAAGTGTTTGCAGTACGATATTAGCTACTTCATGTGCTCAAACAATTAAAGAAATTAACATAGCTAATGATAATAATCAAACTTATACTCCTTTAAATAATTATTTAAGCCCTGAAGTTGCTAAATTATCCAATGATAGCTTAAAAAATAGTGAGTTATATTTACAACAACCTGAATATAAAACTATTAAAAAAGATAATGGTGTTGTACAAATACCAGATTTAAAAGATTTTGATATTAATATTCCTTATAACTCTAATAAAATAAGAAAAATTTATAACAATGAGTATTTATCAGTTTATCAACCTGATAGTTTAAAAGATAAAGAATTAAATCATCGAATTAATAAATTTGATAATAATTTTATTCATACAGCTAATACCATTACTTATATCGATCCATATCTTAAATTAAAGTTTGTTGAATTTAAACTTAAAAATCAACCATATATTTTAGGAGAACAAGGTCTTAGATTATTAGCTCAAGAATTTAAGCGTAAGGTTCCTTTTGGTCCAGAAGTATTTGATCTAGATTCAATTTCAATTAATGATAATAGTTTATTAAAAACCACTTCTGAAGGTATTTATTATCCAGATTCTAAAAAAATCTCTATTAGTATGCAGGGTCAAAGCTATGAAACAGTAGATGGATTAAATTTATTTAATAAAGTGATTTCAATTTTACCTGTAGTATTTCATGAATATATCCATCATTGAGCTAATTCATACACTTTTTATGAACAAACAAATTTACTTTTTAAACCTAATCAATTAAACAATCAATTAAGTTTAAAAGCATTAGATAAATACGATGTTTATAATGCAAAAGACTATTATAAACAAGATTATTATTATGAAGCTTGAAATTATAATTTTGCAACTAATTTCAAACAATTATTAAATTATGATGTTGATCAATATAGTTATATTAATCAATTCTTAGCTAAAAGAATTTTATTTTTAAATCCTAAAACTAAATATTTATATCGTAATTTTACTTTAGCTACTTTGTATAAATTAGCTAATGAAAAATATAATTTAGGCTATATAGATCCAAGTAATAAATATGCTTATACACCTTTAGAAGCGTTTAATTTAGATTTAAAAAACATTTTATATTACTATTCATTAAGTGAATTAGTTGCTAGAGAATACACTAAATTCGCTTTTGAACCTTATTATAATATTAATAGTCCTAAAATTATTTTTCCAGAAAGTGAATTTGCATCATTAGGAGCAAGTTATTTTGGAAATGGTATTTTTAGTGATTATGGTGATAGATTAACCAATGATAAATATGCTATTTTTAAACCTTCATCTTATTCAGATGATTGATCTAGAGTTTATTTAAATAATGAAAATGGTTTTTATCGTCAAGGTAATTATATCCCTCAATCAATTCAGTTTCCTAATAGTGTCTTTGATATATCTAGCTATAAATATATTAATAAAGCTACTAACAAGATTTTATCTCTTGATCCTAATAAAACCAAAAATCGTAGCATTGAGTTTTATCAATTATTTTTAGCAACTATGGGTTATGGCAAAAGTATTAGTAACATTTATACTAAAAACAATAAGCTTAAAATTAGTGGTTATTTAAAAACTAATAAGTATAAAGGTATAGTCTATATGCAAAATAATAAAATTTATGAAACTGTAAAGTTAGATTATTTACCTAGTTTTCATTTCTTTGGTCATCATCAATTTGATCAAGGAGCAAATTTATATAACAATCAAAACGATCAAAGTCTTATGCGATTGTATCAATTGGGTAATAGATTATATCCAAAAGAAAAATATTATAGTTATATCACTGATAAATTTATTAAAGTCAAAGATAATACTAATGTCTATTTTTGAGAAGATAAAAATAATGATAATATAGTTCAAAATGATGAAATAGATTATCAATTTAATAATACTATTCCTTCATATAGAATCATTGCACGAAAAATGAACAATCAAACTGCAGTTGCTACATTAAATACTGGTGATTCTAACACTTTAAAAATATATATAAAATAACCACTAAAAAAGTGGTTATTTTATATAATAGGACTATGTTACAACCTATAGAAAAACAAAAAAAGAAAAATATTTGAGAAGTTATATTGTTTGTAATTAAAGTGACTTTTATAGGATTTGGTGGTGGAAATGCTTTAATGCCAGTTATTAAAAAAGAAGTTGTTGATAACAAAAAATGAATGAGCATTGAAGAATTTGACAATGTAGTAATTGTTACTAACATGCTTCCAGGACCTAGTGTTATTCAAACCATTTCTTATGTTTGTATTTATTTATTTGGTAAATTAAAAGGTGCATTAATCACCTTATTTGCTATTTTGCCTCATGTTTTAGTAGCTTTTGGATTACTTTTATTATTTGATAAAGTACCTAAGCAATATATTAGTATATTATCAGTAGGAGTTTTAGTTTCTATTATTGCTTTTTTAATTCAATTTGGTTTAAGATATTTAAAACAAGCTAAACAAAGTTTAGCTTGACCAATTTGATTAACTATTTTTTTATTTGCAAGTTGTTATAGTTTATTTATTCCGGCTCCTTATAATTTACCTGTAGTAGCAATTGTTAGTGTAATAGCAATTTATTCAATTATTTATTTAATTAAAAAATACAAACTTAAACATAACAAAGGAGATAAATAATGCCAATAGTAGGTTTAATTGTAGCTATTCCATTAATCATCATTATCTCTTTATCAGTCTTTGGTGGTGGTCAAGTATTTATGCCAATCTTTAGTTGATTATGAAACTTATTTGCTAATAATTTTGGTGTTTCAATGATCAATGAAGATACTATTAATAAAATATTTACTATTTCAAATACAACTCCAGGAGTTGTATCAACTAAGTTTGCTTTTTTTACAGGTTATATAGTAGCTAATGGTGCTTGATGAGGTTATTTAGCAATGTTTTTAACTTATTTATTATTTTGCTTACCCGCAATTATAGTAATGGTCATTGCAATGAAGTACATTAATAAATTCAAGCACAATACTTATGTAGCAAATATGTTAATTATAATGAAACCTATAGTAGCTGGAATTATGGCTTCTTTAGCTTTACAATTATTAATTTCAGTTTTATTTCCTGAAATTTATTTTAATAAAAGTGTTGAGCAGTATTTTGGCAAAACTGTTATTAATCAACACTCATCAGCTACAGCATTATTTTTTGCTTCAAATACCCCTTATAGTAAATTATGTAATATTTTACTAAAAATTTATGTACCTTTAGGAATTATAGGGTCATATATAGTTGCTAAAAAAGGTTATTCATTATTTGTTATCATAATCATTAATATAATTATTTCATTTATTTTATTTTTATTAATACCATATCTTGCAGGTTATCCAATACCTACAGCATAAAAAATATCCAATTGAATTGGATATTTTTTTATTGATCTTCATCTTGATCATCAGTGTTTTGCTCTAAATTATCACTAGCTTCAATGCTTCGAGTGAATTTACATTTAGGGAAGTTTTTGCAAGCGACAAATTGTTGACCTTTTTTGTTAGTTCTAATTACTAAAATACCTTGGTCTTCAGGACAAGGAGTTGGTAATTGAGTTAATGCAAAAGTAAATGGTTCAATTTTTTCACTTGCATGTTCAAACTCTTCGGTGAATTTAGTTCAAAAACTAGACATAACATCATTTTTATTAATTTGACTCTCAGAAATATCATCTAATTGTTTTTCAACTTCAGCGGTATAAACTTCATTAATAATATCCGGAAAAGCTCTAATAAGGTTTTGGATCACTATTTCACCAAATTCTGTAGGTACTAATTTACCTGCTTGTCTTTGAACATAATTACGCTCTTTAATGATTTTAACTGTAGTAGCAAAGGTACTTGGTCTACCAACTTTAATATTATCTAATGCTTCAATTAATGCACCATCACTATATCTAGCTGGTGGTTTAGTTTCATGTTGTTCAAAGTTAAAACTTTCAACATCTACTATTTGGTTTAATTGGTAATTTGGATCAGGAACTTCTTCTTCTTTACCTGTAATTACATAATAACCATCAAAAATAATTTTTGAATAATTATTTTTGAATTTATATTGATCAGATAAATAAGTATAAGTTGTATTTTGTCTAATTGGTTGTTTAATTAAAGCTTGCAGTGTGTTTTCGTAAATTAATTTATAAACTTTAAATTCATTATTGGTCATATCTGGATATTGTGCTTTAGCTAATTCAGGTGTTAAAGCAACATCTGTAGGTCTAATAGCTTCATGGGCATCTTGATCTCCACTAAATCCTTTAATATCATCAGCAATATACTCTTGTCCTCATTTATTTAAAATGTATTGATGAGCAGAATCAATAAAGGTTTGACTTAAACGAGTAGAATCGGTTCTTGGATAACTAATTAACCCACCATCTCCATAACCTTCATATAACTTTTGAGCAGCAAATTGAGTTGCTTGAGAGTTTAATGAGCTTCTACGGTATAAAACAGCTTGTTTAAAAGGACTAACTGCTGAAACTTTACGACTTTTAACTTCAACATCAACTACTTTAAGTTCTTTTTTAGTCGTTTGGAAATGAGATTTTAATACTTCAATTTGGTTTTCAAGAATTCAGTTTCTACGATCTGCAGAATTGTTTTCATCAAAATAATAAGCTAGAACTTCATTATTAACTAATTTAGCATTTAATTTGAAATATTTTTCAGGAATAAACTTACGAATTTCATTTTCTTTATCTACTACTAATTTTAAAGCTATTGATTGAACTCTACCAGCACTTGGAGTACCTGGTGTATTTTTTAATTTACCTCTCATTAAGTAGCTTAATCTAAATCCAATGATACGATCAAGCATTCTACGTGCTTTTTGAGCATCAATTAATGCTTCATCTAAAGTTGTAGCTTTTTCAATCGATTTTAAAATTGCATCTTTGGTAATTTCGTTATATTTAATTCTTGCATAATTATCTTTAATTTTAAAGTAATTAACAATGTGGCTACCAATTGCTTCACCTTCACGATCCGGGTCAGTTGCAATATATACAAAATCAGATTTTTTAAGTGCTTTTTTAATTTCTGAAGCAATATTACGCTTTGATGAATCTAATTGATATTCAGGTTCTCATTTTTCCATATCGATACCTAAACCAAAGGTTCCAGAAGTTTTTAATTTTAAAATATGTCCAACACTAGCTATGACTTGATAATCATTACCTAAATACTTTTGTATTGTAGACACCTTATTAGGTGACTCGACTATTACTAAGTTTTTCATATGATAAATATACCTTTATTTTTTAAAAAAAGAATTAAAAAAGTTTTTTATTAATAAAAAGAATATTGATATTTAGATTAATTTCATATCAATTATTATTGTTTTATATATCACAATTTTTTATTCAAAAAAGAATTTTTTTAAAATAATTTATCGTTTATTTATATATAATAACAATTGAGTATATTAGTGCTATACTCCTTGGTTATGTTTATAACCCAGATATTAGACCATAAGGAGAAAAAATGTTTAAATACGAAATTATGACAATCGTAGATCCTAAAGCAGATGTTAAAGTAGTTGAAAACTTACTTAGCGAAGTATTTGCTGAAGGTGTTAAAAAAGTTGAAAAACTTGAAAGAAATGAATTAGCATACGAAATCAATAAATCAAAACACGCTCAATATGTTTTAGCATTAGTTGAAACTGAAGGTGAAAATATTGCTGAATTTACACGTAAAGCTAATATTATTAAAGAAATTTGAAGAAACTTAGTTATTAATTTAGATACAGAAAAAGGTTTAGGAGCAGAACCTAAAAAAGCAAGAAGACACAAAAAAGCTTCTAGAGATTTCTCACAAAACAATGATAGACCTAGAAAACGTGTAGTTAAAAGTAGAAAACCAGAAACTTCTACAAAAGAATAATATTTAGAAAGAAGGAATATATGTTAAATAATGTTACTTTAATTGGTAGAACAACCTCAAACATTAGACTAAATCATACTTCAAGCGGAATCGCATATACAAGATTTTCTTTAGCGATTAATCGAAATTCAAATAACGGAAATGAAATTACTGATTTTATTGAAGTTGTTTGTTGAAGTTCAACTGCTGAATTTATAGCAAGAAGTGTTCCTAAAGGAACTTTATTATTAGTTCAAGGTTCACTACGTTCAAATAGTTATACTTCTAAAAATAATACTCCAGTTAATACAATTAATGTAAACGCTGATACAATTAGAATTTTAGAATCTAAACAAATTGTTGCAAGTAGAATGGAAAATAATCCAATAAATGATGCTAATTTTACTAATGTAAATAGCTTCAAAAAAATAGATAATTATCCATACAACAATACCGCTAGTCAGCCAGTTAATGATTTTAGTTCATCAACATTTGTTGAAACTCAAACAGTTAATATTCCTGAACATTCTAATAATCAAACAAATGTTTCAACTCAAGAATTTACTAACCCAGCACCCGAAAATAAAATAGAGCAAGATTTTGCAGATATTTTTGGTGATGGAGAAGATATTTTCAAAACTGAAGCATAATCAATGAGATTACTCATTATAATAAAGGAGATTTAAATGGCTAACTTAAAACGTAAAAAACCTTTTCAAGGTAGAAGAAAATCATGTGAATTTTGTGATGAAAGAATGACATATGTAGATTACAAAAATGTAGATTTACTTAAAAAATATGTTACTCCAACAGGACAAATTAAAGCTAAAGCTTCAACAGGTACATGTGCAAAACACCAAAGAAAAGTTTCTAATGCAATCAAAAGAGCAAGATTTGTTGCTTTTATGCCTTACTCAATCGTTCGTGCACGTATCAATAAATAATTTATAATATACTTTTTAATTTCATAATAGATGTCTAAGACATCTATTTTTTTATACTTTTAATTAAATTAAATGTACTAATGGAGATATTTGACAAATATAATATGGAAGTATTTTCATTAATATAATTAACACCTATTTAAAATAATATAATTAATATAGGTAGATAAATAATCCAAATAACTTAAAAAGGTGAAGTGATGTTTTTTAAAATTAAAGAGAAATTAATAATTAAGGATAAGATTGATATTTTACTATCGATTATTTTGTTTATTCTAACCTTATTACTTCTATATGTTTAATGATTTTTATACCATCAAATGAGTCTTTTTGATGAACTATAATTATTTATATATTTTTATTAATTTTAACTAGCTGATCAAATGTTTTAATATTACTAAAATTAAATAATAAACTTAACCAAAAAATAAACCAATTAATACTTAAATATAGAAAAATTCAATATTTTGTTTTTAGATTAATAACTTTAGTGTGTTTATTTGTTTATGGAATGTTATTTATCGCATATTTATATCATAAAAATAAATTTATAATTGATGCTTGATATACAAAACCCATAATACCATTGATGTTTTATGTTGTCTTTGTAACTTATACTTTGTATTGCGTTTTATCAGTAAATAACTATAAAAAATATATTTTTAATTTATTTCTTGATAAAGATAGTAAAACAACCATTTCAAAAAAATATTTATATTTAATGATGGACCCTTTAAGAAAAATGGTTTCAACTAATTCTTTTATATTAGGATTTAATATTGCTATGCTACTATGCATAATGATGATTTTAATTGTTATTAACCCAACATATTTAACTCATAATCTAGTTATATTATCTTTATTTCTTATATTATGCATACTTATAATAATCATTTATAGTTATCTAACTTTTATTTCTTATAAAAAATATCAATATTTTAATGCTCTACTTACCAAAGAAACAAATGAATTTATCTTAGAAAATAAGAATTTTGAGTTCGTTGATGTGATAAATAATTATTCAAGAAAATGATGAACTTTTAAATATTCATTTAGTCTTATTTTTATATGATTATCATTTTGTTTAGGAGTAATATATGTTAATCTCTTACCAAAGGCACTAGAAACAACGCATATTACAACAATTTTATATTTAGTATTTGTTTTGATACCTTTTATATCATTTATGTCTGGTTGATTATCTTTATCATCAAAAATATCAAGAGATAAAAGTATAAGGGTCTCAATAGAAGTGGCTAACTCATACAATAAAAAATAATATTAATATAGTCTTTATAAAAGATATTTGTATCATAAAAACTATATTAAACGAATTTAATTAAAACGATATTGTTTTCATAGAGTGGAATTTAATGGGTAAAAATAATATAATTTAAGTAGATATGAAAGTAAATGTTGCTATTGACCTTTTAACATCAAAATAAATGTATAAAAATATATTGTTCAGGTTGTTTGTATGAAGAAGGTTTTATCCAATTATCACCTAATGATATTGATATTTTCATAGGTTATATTTTTTATTTCTTTTTATGAGATAACAAAACAAAAAATATAAATAGACACGTTTAGCAATAAAAAACTAGAAAAATGAAAGATGTTTTATAGATAGTACTTAAGTTATAGTGATAAATTCATAAAAAGATATGGTGGATATTAATAATGTGGAATAAATTTGGTAAAAAATATAATTTGAAATATTTATATTCTATCTCAGTAATTATAGTGTTCTTTGCTTCTATATTTATTTCAATATGGATAATGAAAGAAACATATTTGGATCTTAAACTTTTAACAAATTATAACTAAAGTTGTTAAACTGATTTAATTCACGAAAAATTGTCAAAAAAAGTTAATTTTTCGTGAATTTTTTCTTTACTTTTATGATATAATAGTTATATAATATAACTACTATATCGAAGGAGAAAAAATGGCTAAATATACATCAGTTGACTTACCACCAAGAACAAGAATTTTAACAAATAAAAACAATCAAAAATATGTTTATTTTTCAATATCTTCAGAGTATCAAAAAGGTAAAAAGTATAGTCTTGATAAAAGGGTTTTAATTGGAAAACTTGACCCAAAAGATCCAAAGAAATTAATCCCAAATGATAGATACTTTGAGATCTTTCCAAACAAAGAAAAAATTGATGAATGTGAAAATCAACAATTTAATTTTTCACAAAATTTTGGACACTATGCTTTATTTGAAAAGATTATTGAAGATCTAGGACTTGATAAGATTTTTGAAGAAGTTTTTGGAGATAGAGCGGAGATTATAAAAGCACTTGCATACTACTTTTTAGAAAACAAAAATTCAAAAATTCAACATTTTGAAAAATGAGCATTTAACAATTATTGTGGATTAAATAAAGTTCCCTCACAAGGTACAATTTCTAACATTTTAAACAAAGAAATTGACGATAAAACCATTGCTGAATTTAATACAAAATGAGCTAAACACGCTCAGTCTTTACTACACAACATTAAGAAAGTATTTGTAAATTTAGATGGTACAAACTTCAATTTCAGTTCTCCAAATATCGATATTGCAGAATATGGTTATGCAAAAGATCAAGAAAATAATCCAATCATTAATGTAGTTTATTTAAATGATCAACATTACGGATTACCACTTTTTCACGATGTTTATCCGGGTTCAATAACTGATCAAACACAATGTTCGATGGTGGTTGAAAAAGCTAATAATTTAGGTTTTAAAGACCTATGTTTTGTTGCGGACAGAGGTTACTATAGTGCTGAAAACCTAAGTTTTATAGATAAAAAAGGTTATAAATTCGTATGTATGGCTAAAACTTACATCAAAACTATCAAAGAACTTATTAACAAATTTAAGAAAGATGTTTATTTAAACACAGCTAACTATATTGAAGATTTTGATGTTTATGGAATTAAATCTAAGGAATTTGTTTACAAAGCAATTAATAAAAAATACAATACTTTTATTTTTTATAGTGCTGCAAAATCAGAAAGAGAAATTAATTATTTTAAAAACGTTGCAAAGGTGTTAAAGAAACAGTTTTCAAACGTTAAAAAAGTTAATGAACAAATGCTTTTAGAAACTAAAAATTATTTAACTATTGAATTTGATGAAACAACAAAACGTATTACAAATATCGGAATAAATAAAGAAAAATTACAAGAAGTGATTGATCAATCTGGTTATTTTGTAATTGTTTCTAATGAAAATTTAACACCTGAAGAAGTGTTAAAAATTTATAAAAGAAGAGACAATATCGAAAAAACATTTAAGGTTTTAAAGTCACAATGTGACCTTTACAAAACCTATTCAACTAACTCAAGTATCTTTAGCTCAAAGATGTTAATTGGATTTATTTCGACAATAATTTCATCTTCAATTTATCACAAAACCGAAGAATTAAGAAGTATGGATTCCAACGTAACTTTACCAACAATTTTAGGTGAACTAATTAAATATATTGTGGTAAACGAAGACGGAAAAATTAAAAGAAAATACAGATTAACAAGCAAACAAAAACGAATTTATGAATGCTTTGATATTGATGAAAATTACGTACTAAAATTAATAAAAAAACTAAACGATCAATAGCCTTTAAATGGTGTTTCAAAGGTCTAAAAAATCGTTTAGTCGTTATAAATTGTTAAAAGTTTAAGTTATTACTTAAGCAATAAAAAATACCTAATTTACAAATTAGGTATTTTAATATTATTTATCTTTATTATTAAAAAATGTAAGAATTTTAGCACAATCTAATTCATTAGTACTATTTAAAATTAAATCAGCTTTAGAATAATCTTCATTATTTCCATTAGTAATAGCTACTGAATGCATATTAGCATCAACAATTCCATCAATTCCTGCAGTTGCATCCTCAAAACCAACACATTCATTAGTTGATAATCCTAATCCTTGAGCTGCAAGGATAAAAATATCAGGTGCAGGTTTTCCGTTTTTAACATCTCCAGGATAAACAATATAATCAAAAGCGTCTTTTAATCCTAATTTTTCTAAGATTAAAGGAGCATTATAACTACTTGAAGCAATTGCTAATTTAATTCCTTTAGCTTTAGCATCTTCTAAAAATTTAGCTATATTAGGTAAAATTGAGTCTTTATTAATTTTTTGTTCTAATAATTGTTTATATAAAACATTTTTAGCATCACATAGTTCAATTAATTTTTCTTCTTGAACTTTTAATGATGGATTTTTTAAGTTAATGATTGCTTTTAAAGTGTCTAATCTAGGTAAACCTCTAAGTTTTTCATTTTCCTCAAATGAATAATCAATCCCTAGCTCTTTAACTTTAGCTTGTCATGCTTCAAAGTGTAAAATAGCAGTATCAGTAATTACACCATCTAAATCAAATACAAATCCTTTAATCATTTTTTACTCCAAATTTCTTAGGAAACTCACCTACAGTTTCTTTTTTATCTAAAATGTAGATTTCTTTTTCAGTTCCTTTGATTAATTTAATACTAAATGTTTCAGGTTCTACCACAACTTCAAATTTTGAACCTTGATATAAGAAATGATAAGTTAATTTAGTTCAATTTTCTGGAAGTTTTGGATTTAAATATAACTTATCATCATGTCAATCTAATCCACCAAATCCAAATACAATCATTTGATAAATAGCAGCTAAACTTCCTGCATGAATTCCAGCATCAGAAGTATGCATTGCTGGTCCTAAATCAATATTAATTCCATATTTAAATAACTCATAAGCTTTAGCGATTTTTTTCAATCTTGCAGCTTCAATACAGTAAGTTGCAGGAGATAATGATGAATCATGAGTAGTAATTGGTTCATAGTAATCAAAGTTAGCTTCACGAATTTCTCTATCATATAAATGTGGAAGAATGTTTAATAATAAAACAACATCAGCTTGTTTAACTAATTGACCACATAATCTTTTATGACCTTCTTTGGTTGAGAATAATTTTTTACCAGCATCACCTAACATTTGGAAAGGTTTAACATCATTTAATGGTAATTTTAAGAATTGATCGTTTTCGGCAATGATTAAATTACCATTTGGTTTTTGTTGTTTTAATCTTGCTGAAACTCTTTGAAGTTCATCAACTCTAATTTGATAAGGAATTTTAGTTAAAATTGATTTTAATAATCTTGGATTATCTTCTTCTAATTCTTCCATATATTTTAATGCTAAATCAATATTAAATTTAGCAAATCTATTGATATAAGCATTATTGTCAATGTTACCTTTATATTCGTTAGGTCCCATAACATCTAAAATAGAATAGCTTCCATTAGCTTGTTTTTCAGCTCTACATGCATAAAATCACGCTGTATCAAAAATCATTTCATAACCCATTGAGTCCATAAATTCTTGATCATTAGTAATTTTATAGTACTGATTAATTGCATAAGCAATATCGGCAGACACGTGAATTTCTTGTCTTCTTGAAGCAATAGGTACTTGAACTCCAGTAACCACATCAGCTTGTCCTCAATAAGGACATACTTCACCTTCAGTAGGTCAAGCCATTTCTCAAGGGAATTGAGCTCCTTCTAAATGACTTTCAGCTTTTCTTTCTTTAACTTCTTGAGCTTTAGCTCTAGCACCTTCTAAACCTTTGTATCTATAGGTTAATAAATTTCTTACTACTTTTGGGTCATTAAATAAATAGTTTGGATTAATAAAGAATTCTGTATCTCAGTATGTATGACCTTGATATCCTTCTCCTGAAAGCCCCTTAGCTCCTACGTTCATATTAGTAGAATGAGTTGGAACGAAGTTATTTAAATGGAAAATACCAAAATCTAAAGCCAATGAATCATATTCCGCTTGTTCATCACCTTGAATTTTTACAAAAAAGCGTTTTCAAACTTTTCTTTGCATTGCATCAATAGATCTATTTTTCAATTGATCATAAGTACTATCAATTAATTGATAATGTTTTTTATTAGCTAAATTTAATACTACATTATCACTTAAAATAATGTCTTTATCATCAACACTTGTATGCACAGACATTAATTTTTCAAGCTCTAAAACATCTCCAGGTTTAAGAGTTTGTTTCATTTTAAAGTAGATTTTTCTACGTTTAATATCAATGATGTAATCATCATTTCCGCCATTGATTAAATGACCATTTTTATAAAGTTTAGTGATCATATTATGCACAACAAATTTTTCTGAAAAAGTTGTTTTTTGTTGCATTTGTAATGATTCAGTTGTTGGTCTAGATTTTAATCCTTCAGCAAAGTGTTGAGTTCCATTATTAGTTACTTGAGCATTAATTCCTGCTCTAATTACCACTTCTGATTGATTATTTTGACTTTCTAGAAGTTTAATTCTAATTTTTTGAGCATAAACATTTACATCTTCTTGTGAAGCAAAACGCTCAAAGTATAATTCATATTTATTACTATTACGCTCAACTACTAATTTTCTTGATAATAATCCTTGTTTAATATCTAAAGTTTTTGTATATTGGTCTTTTGGATCTACTTCAAATTCTTGATTGTCAAAAGTAATAATAGTTGATAAACAATCAGCTAAGTTAGCTAATTCTGAAACTTCATTTTTGTTATCTTTGTTAAAAATACCATTAACAAAAAAATCAGGTTTATTGTAACTTGTAATTTCTTCATCAGCACTTCTTAGACCTAAGTATCCATTTCCTAATGAAAAAATACTTTCGGTTTTAGCTACTACATTACGATCAAATTTAACTTGAGTAACTAATTTATTCTTTGTATCATATTTTAAAAAATTCATTTTTCTCCTAGTTAGCTAGTACAAGAATTGATTCATAAGGACGTAATTTCGCTTTAACTTCCTTATTATCCTTGTAACTTGATAATAGTTGTTGTCCTGCAATTGGATTAATTGCTAATTCTTTATTAGTCATATTAATATATGCTACTAATTTTTGATCTTGGTTAGTTCTTGTAATTGTGATTAAGTTTTGATCATCAACATCAATGGTTGATTCACCATAAACTAATAAATCATGGAATTGCTCTTTACGCATTTGAATTAGTTCTTTATAGAAATAGAAAATACTATCTTTATCTTCTAAAGCAGCTTTAGCATTAATTGTATTGCTATTTCTTCCAAGGTTAATTCAAGGAGTAGCTCCTGAGTTAAATCCTGCATTAACTTCATTGTTTCATTGCATTAATGATCTTCCTGCATCTCTAGAGTTAATGTTGCAGTATAATAACATTTCACTTTCAGAATATACTTTATTTTGATCAACTAACGCACTAAATCCATTAGCTATATCACAATCTCTAAATTCACTTCGATTAGCAAAATGAGTGTTTAATAACCCAATTTCTTCTCCATAGTAAATACATGGAATTCCTTTTAAAGTCATTAACATTAAAGCATGAGTTTTAGCAGACATTTCTCTAAATAATCCTTCATCACCTCAACGTGATACACTTCTTGAAGTATCATGATTTGATAAGAAGTTGGTAAACATACTTGGTAAGATCGCTTTATTTTCTTGGAAAGGTTTTTGTTGATAAGCAAATTGTTTAACATCTCAATTAGCATCATATCCATTTCTTCCAGTTTCTTTCCCTCAACCAATTCATCATCAACTAAAGTTAAAGTAGTTGTCTGAAACTTTATTTTCCCCAGTTCCATATTTAATTAATTCATCAGCAGTAATACCACTAGCTTCACCTAAAGTATAAGCATCAGGTTTATTACTAAAAGCTAATTGATTAAATTCTTTTAGAAACTCTACAGCTCCATTACATCAAGCAAACATTGGATTATTTTCCACTTCATCAAAAGTTTTAGCTACGTGTTTAATCGCATCTAATCTAAACCCTTTAACTCCTAAGTCATATCAAAAATCAATAACTTCAACCATAGCTTTAATGGTATCTGGATGTTTTCAATTTAAATCAACTTGCTCTTTAGCAAATAAATGGAAATAGTATTTATTAACGCTTGGAACATATTCTCAAGCACTTCCACCAAAAATACTTTGAGCTTTAGCTTCTTGTTCTGATAGTTGATCTTTTCAAATAAAGTAATTATGTTCAACATTATCAACACTAGCACAAGCTTTAACAAATCAGTCATGCTCATTTGAAACGTGATTAAGCACAATGTCCATAATAATGTCAATTCCTAAAGTGCTTGCTTTTGCTGTCATTTCTTTAAAATCTTCTAAACTACCAAATTGTTGTCATACACTTTTGTAATCTAAAACATCATATCCTGCATCCACAAAATTTGTTTTATAAGTAGGACATAGTCAAATTCCATTGATACCTAAATCTTTTAGATATGGTAATTTTTCAATAATCCCTCTAAGATCTCCATCTCCATCATTGTTAGCATCATAAAAAGAACGTGGGAAAATTTGATATAAAATTTTATCCTCTAATTTTACTGTTTTCATATTTCTCCTATTTTTTTAGTTCCATTAAAATAGAACTATGTGCTTCTAGTTTATTGTTATAGTTTATTTTGCTATGCAAAATAATTGTTTTATTATTAAAATCATATTCATAATCTTTATTACTAAAGTTATGAGCAATTTCAATAGTTTTATCTTTATTTTTTAATCTAAAGACAATAATTCCTTGTTTAGAATCTACAGTTATAAATTCAAGACATTGTTTAATTTCATCATTAGAATTTAATCTTAATAAACTATTAGATTGTCTATAATGATTTAATTGTTTAGTAAATTGATAAATGTATTTATGAACATCATCATTGTTTAAATGATCTCATTTTAAACCATTGACATAGTCTGTGGTTTTATATGAGTTAGATTGATAACTATTATCATCAGCATTTTCGTTAAACACATCAGTATAATTTGATTTAATTGCTCTGTGAGCATCCATTCCTGAAACATCATTTGGTTTAGATTGCAATAATTCAGTTCCTGCAAGCATTAATTGACGACCTTGAGTTAAAACTGACATCATCATTGCTTGTCTATAACGTTCTAAACGTTGAATAAAGCTTAAATTTTTACTTGAAGTATTTAATTTATCTCATAAAGTCATTCCATCATGACAATGACTATAAGCTAAATTAATTTTGACATCATTAGCAAATAAATCATATTTAGCTTTTGAGTGAGCAAAATCACCAAAATCATAATCTCTAATATTTCCAACTATAGAACTTACATAAGTTTTAAAATATTTGCTACTATATTTCACCATTAAACCAGCATCACTACTGTGATCGCTTCCTTTAATAGCATTTCGAATTGAATCATTAAAATATCCAAAACTTATATCATTACCTTTATAACCTTTAATATAAGCATCTTTAGGTTTTAAGTCACTAAAGTTTCAAGTTTCACCATGAAGAGTAATATTTGGTTTGATTTTTCTTAATTTTTTAGCTATTTGATTGATGGTTTTTTTAGTTAAAAAACCAGATAAATCAAATCTAAACCCATCAACATTAAATTCTTTAACGAAATAAGTTAAAGAATCAATGATTAACTTTTGCACCATTTTTCTATTATCTGCTAATGGAGCTTCTGCTACAGGTTTAACTTTAGCATTATCACGATAATAATAACCACGTAGAATATTATTAAAAATAGTATTAGTCATCATGTGGTTATATACAACATCTAAAATAACTGCAATATTATTTTTATGTGCTTTATCTACAAATTCTTTAAATTCTTTAATTCTAGCATAAGGATCTTGTGGATTTGAACTATAAATACCATTAATAGTAAAGTAATTATGCGGATCATATCCTCAGTTGTAATTAGTAGTTCATTTTGAACCTTGTCCTTTATTGTATATATTTGTATCAAATTCATTCACTGTGTAAGTTGAATGAATTGGTAATAATTGTAAGTGTGATACACCTAAATCATTTAAATAACCAAATATATCGCTTTCAATAGCAGCATTAAAAGTACCTTTTTTACTTTCTAGTTGCTTATTGCTTAATGAAGTAAAATCTCTGATATGAAGCTCATAAATCAATGGATCTACTCCAGTATTTAAATTTGATACTAAGTCCATTGGTTTTTTACCAGCTTTAACACTTTTTATATTAACTATTGCACCTTTAGCCACTTTAGTTTCTTTACCTTCTCAATTAAACATCGCCATACTTTTAGCATATGGATCTAATGCTATAGTTTTTTTGTGATTTGGATGAGTAATTTGATATTGATAGTAATAAGATTCATAATCACTATCAATTAAACAAGTTCAAACATTATTATCTTTTTCCATTAGAAATGTTTTCACTAATTTACTTTGATCTACTTTATCAAAAATTAACAACTCAACTTTTAAAGCTAATGGTTGTCATAATTTGAATTGAATTTTTTGATCTTTAAAAATTACACCTAAATCGTTTTTAGAATATGAGTATTTCTTATCAAAATCCTTAAAAAATTCATTACTTTCTTTATATAAATTCATAGTACAAAAATTATAAATTAGTATTATATATATTATTTTTTATACTTTATTATCTTGCTCCATCAAAACTTGCAAGCATACTTGACTAGTCATAATAAAAAGAAATAAAAAAATGTGCAAATTTGCACATTAGAACTAAATAGATTATTTTAATAATTTAAAGCGAATTCTTGATGGAAGAATTTGAAATATTTTGGATTAACATAATATTTAGCAGCAATAGAAATACTATCTAAATCATAACCAAATAAAATAACTGTTAATGCAGGATTAAGTCCAAATTTTTCAGTTCCTTCTTCAAACGAAACTTCATACACAACGTTTGTTAAAGCGTTACGGTTAATTAATAAATCAGTAATTGACTTTCTTAAATTAATTGGTTCAAACTCATCAATGTTTTTTAAAGAAATAAAAATGTCGCTTTCTGCTATTAAAACATTGTCTTTATAATATTGTTTAACAAATTTTCTAAACCCTTGAACAAAAATAATATGTTTTTCAGTAGCTCAATCTGGTAATTTATCAACTCCAAAAATTTCATCACCATAACATTCATCAGCATTAATTAATAATTGCATTGGTTTAATTAAATTATGAAAATTCTCAGCTACAAAATGACCACGTTTTGGAATAGAATATACTGCTCCTAGTGTTTCTAGTTTTTTATAAGCTGAAACAACAATATTTCTTGAACATTCAAATTTATACATTAATTGGTGTTCGCTAGGCATGATTTTATTAATTGGTACTTTACCTGATTGAATTAATTCGATTAAATATTCAACAATTTGTGTACTCTTATTCTTTTTATTATCCATATTTAAATTATACTTAAAGATTTGATTATATAAACAATATTTTATGGGAATAATTGCATAAGATATAGTTAATAAATTGGTGCTTTCTTAAATAGTTTTTAAAACTTAGTATTTAAATGGTATAAGTTTGGTTTTTGATATAAAAATAAATATATTTTGAAACTATTTTATTTGGTTTTTATTGAGTAAAATTAACTTCTTGAAATCAAATATGACTATACAAATCTATTATTCAATAACTTTATCCTTAGGTTCAATTAAGTATAAAGCATAACCACCTTGATTAACTTCGATATTTCAAGAATTATTTTTTGCGTTATTTAATAATAGTGGTTTAAAATAATAATCTCTTGAAATCTTAGTAAAAGTGGTTTGATTATTTCTATAATCACAAAAGACAAATAATAAAATTTCATTTTTATTATTTGGATTAATTCTTGCTATGCAATTATCCATAAATTCAGTATCAATAAATAATTCATAATCAGCAATAGTATTAATATTAGTTAATGCTAAAAATGGATATTTAGTTCTTAACTTAGACATAAATTCGATTAAATTTACTGCATTACTTTGGTTATAACAATCTTCAAAATCACCATTGGTATATGAATGAGTTTGCATCACTATTTGTTTATCATTACAATTATCCTTGATTAAAAGATAATTTTGATCCTTTCATTTTAAAGGTTCTCTTAAAGATAAATCTCCATATTTTCAAGTTCCTTGAAAATATAACTCATTAGCATAATAAATAATTGGAACTCCTGGAAGAGCAAATAACACAAATAATGCTTGATCTTGGTATTGTTTAATTTGATTATTAATTGGTTTTAGCATTTTACTTTTATTAAATTTCAATGCTTTTTGTTTAAAATTATCTATTCATCTAGCACTATCGTGATTATCTAAAAACGGCATTAAACTAGCATTATATTTTTGATATTTGGTTACTAGATCATTTAATTTTAAATGATCTATAGCTAAATTATGATTATGTCTAAAAAGTTTATACCCTTCATAAATAGTATCTAAACCTTTAGTATCTTTATAAGATAAATATTTTAATCCTTTAGTTGAATTAGAATTTAATCACTCACCAAACATAAATACTTCTTCTCTATTTTGCTCATTTGTGATTTTATTACTTGCTTGTCTTAATAAATTAAAAATTTTAGCTTCATTGAAGTTATTTTTGGTTTCTAATTCACTAGAATAAAATTCTTGAATAGCATCATATCTAAATCCATCAACCCCTATTGCAGTTCAATATTGTTGAATTGCTATTAATTGCTCTATTACTGCTGGATTATCTAAATTTAAATCAGGCATCCCTTCTCAAAATCGACCAAGATAACTGGTTTGATTAATTGTTTTTGCTTGATCAACATTAAGATATTTGCTACGATGTTTAGCTGAATCAACTTTAGTATCACTATCAATAAATTCAACATTTAAACGATAAAAATCTTTAAATTGCTCATTATTGTTATATAAAACTTCTTGAAATCATGGATGTTCATAAGAAGTGTGATTAAATACTAAATCCAAGTAAACCTTAATTCCTCTAGCATGACAAGCATTAACAAAATCTAAAAAAGCATCCATTCCACCTAATTGACTAGCTACATCACAATAATTCACTACTGAATATCCATGATAATTAGAACTAGGATGAATAGGACTTAATCAAATTTGATCAACACCTAAATTATCAATATAATCTAATTTATTGGTTAAACCTATAAAATCACCAATGCCATCATTGTTACCGTCAGCATAGTTATAAACTAATACTTGATATACGATATTTGTATTTTTATAATTTTGTAATTTATTAGCTTTTAAAGCAAATTTATATAAATTTCTATAATCTATTGGTAAGTTGGTTATTTTATATTTTGGATCATTTCAAATTGCAATTGATCCATTTTTTAATTGCTGTTTTAATCTCTTTTTAAAATAATATTTATCGTTTAATCAAAATTTCATAATTCTATTTTATAAAGTTAAATATTAAATAATAGTAATTTCTTGATGCATCAAAAAACAAAGACCTTTGGTCTTTGTTATCTAAAAGTTATAAGCACTTAGTAATTTATTTTTAGTTTCTTCATCAATTTGCGTTAAATCATCATTTAAAATGGTTGATGTAATTAAATAAAATAATAATTGTTTGTCTTTGATATCGCTAATTGATTTTTCAAATTCTTTTAAGGATAAAATGTTTTTAGGTATTAGTATATCTTTAGTTTTTATTTTAACTTTAGAAAGTTTTAATGTTAAAAACTGATTATAATTTGCTTCAAGTTTTTGATCAAAAACATAAATTTGATTAAATTCTAATTCTTTAGTTTCGTTATATGTTGCTTGAATTTTTTTATAATCAGATTTTAAGCTTCATACTATTCCTCCAATAGGGATAATTTCACCAAAAGCAACCATTAATACTAAAAAAGTTGTTTGTTTATCAATTGTAGAGGATTCTATTGGAGTTATTAATAAGTTATTTAAATCAATTTTGGGATTAAAGTCATTTGTTGCAAAAGCTAAAATCGCTATTATTATCCCTATTAAAAAAACAGATATTAAAAATAAGATTCCTGCTAAAGCATATTTTTTAATTAATGTTTGATAGTAATAATTCTTAAATACTAATAAACCATCTTTATAATGCTTATCAATTTTTGAAACATCTTTATTTCTTCCTATAAAACCAGAAAATGCTTTTATTAGTGTTTTTGCATTTCTATATTTACTAAATATAAAGAAGTTTATAACTGAACTTAACCCAATTAATGCTATATAAAAAAAATACAACTGGATATGTGACCATATTCTTCTCCTTGTTAAAAAGTGTAAGCACTTTCTAATTGTTCTTTTATTTTGTTAGTTAATTCGATATTTTTATCAAATAATATAGTTGAGATTATTAAATAAAATAATAATTGTTTATCTTTTTCATCTTTAATTGATTTATTAAATAGTTTCATTGACCAAATATTTTCAAAAATAGTAAATGAACCAACACTAAGGTTTGCTTTAGGTCAATTTAGATTAAGAAACTTTTTATAATTTACTTTTAAATTATTATCAAAATTATCTAATTCAATAAATTCTATTTCGTTAATTTTTTGAATATTTTTGTTCATTGATTTGCATGTTCTAAATTCTAAAAAACCCAAAAATAAAATGTTAAAAATCATAAACAATCCAAAAAATAATACAAAAAATGATTCTTTTCAACCTGCTACATTAGGTATTATTAACATTAATTCTTTACTAGTATTAAGACCAATAGCACCAATTGTTATTCCTATAGAACCAAGTATCAAAGTAACAATAAATAAATACATATAGTGTTTTTTTAACATAATTTTTTAAATAGAAATTTTTAAGAATTTGATAACCATCTTTAAAACTTTTATCTATGTTGTTAAATTTTTGATCGCTATTAATAAAGTTGTTTAATACTTTAAGTAAATGATCAAATCTATTAAAACTTCATACATATAAAGCAAAAATTAATGTTCAAATAAGAAATATACCAAAATACACATATACCATTCAAGTCTTAATCATATTTATCCTTTTTAGTTTAATTAAATATCTTTATTTAAATTTTAATTTAATTTATTATTAAATGAAAAAAATAATTATAAGTGCTTAATTGCAACAATTATATACTTTTTGATTTAATAAATATAAAAAATCAAGGGTTAAACCCTTGATTTTGTTTGTACTTTTTGGTATTTTTTAGTTATATTATTTAAAATATGATCAATTTGATTTTTATCTGATTCAGTAGAAACATAACTTGTATTTAGATAGATATCTTTGGTTAAATATCCAAGTTTTCTTTTAGCAATAATTGCTAAAATCAATGAACTAAATGCACCAAACATAGATATTCATGCTATTGCATATGACATTTTGTCCATTAGTATTGTTTTATCAATAAATACATCAGCATTAGATGCTTTAATTGTAATAATGATTTTTGGTTCAGTTGGTTGAACTGAAATTAAAATAAATGTAAAAGCAAATGCTAAAGTTGATAATAAATACATTGTTTTAAAGAATTTATCACCATTATATTTGTTTTTTCATAATAAAACTTGTGCAACAGTGATTAATATTAATAATAATGCTTGAGTAGCAATGATTAATGAACTAAACACTGTAAAAACATCTTTTAATTGAAAACTTGGAGAATTTTTATAGATAAAATACTCAATTTGTTTTGGTGTTAATTGATTTTTTATATCTTTAGAAATTTTGTTCTCTTTTAATCAATCAAGCTCTTGAGTAATTCTTTGGTAAAACTCAACAATTAAAATTGATATTAAAATTATTGAAAGAATTGATAAAAGAGTAATAGCTAATAATATTAATTTTCTTTGTTTATAATTTTGTGAAAATTTAAATTTGGTGGTTTGATTTTCTTTTGTCATTAGTTAACTCTATTTGTAGTTTCTTTATCAAAAATGTGAATTCTATCTTGTTCAAATGAAATAAAGACATTTGTGTATAACTCATATTCAACATTATTTGAAGCATTAATTATAAACTCAATATCTTCAGCTATTTTAACTGCTATTAATTGATCTTTACCAATTAACTCAATGTTTGTAATTTTTCCACTAATAGATCCTTGAACTTCTTTATTGTGAATTTTAATATCTTCACTTCTAAATCCAACTACTAATTCTTGATTACTTGATAATTTAGATTTAACATCAGCATCTACAGGTAATTGAATTACTTTTCCTTCAGTTTGGATTAATCCATCAATGTATTTTGCATCAAAGGTATTCATTGTTGGTGAACCAATGAATTTAGCAACAAAGATGTTTGCGGGTTTGAAATAAAGTTCTCTACCTGTACCACTTTGTTGAATGCTTCCGTCGTTAAATACAACAATTTGATTACCCATTGTCATAGCTTCTAATTGGTCGTGAGTAACATAAATACTTGTAGTATTAAGCATACGGTGAATATTAACAATTTCTCTACGCATGCTTTCTCTAAGTTTAGCATCTAAGTTTGATAAAGGTTCATCCATTAAGAAAACAAGAGGTTTTCTAGCAATAGCTCTACCAATAGCAACCCTTTGACGTTGTCCTCCTGAAAGGTCTCTTGGTTTTCTATATAGATACTCATCGATTCTTAAGATTTTAGCAACATCTTTAACTCTACGGTCAATAATATCTTTACGCTCTTTAGCAATTCTTAGACCAAATGAAATATTATTATAAACGTTCATATGTGGGTATAAAGCATATGATTGGAAAACCATAGCGATATCACGTTCATTAGGTAAAAGGTTGTTATATCTTTTATCATTAAATAATAAATCACCTTTAGTAATAGAGTTTAAACCAGCAATCATTCTTAATAAGGTGGTTTTTCCACAACCTGAAGGTCCAAGGAAAATACAGAATGTTCCAGGTTTAATTTCTAAATTAATATCTTTAAGAGTATATTTTTCATTTCCTTCATATTTTTTAGAAATATTAACTAATTTAATGTGAGCACCTTGATTATTTTTATAATTTTCTCCAACCTCTTGAATCATTTTATCAATGTCAATTAATTCAAAACCATTGTCTAATTCAACTGGTTCAAAAACTATATCTTCTTTTTTATTCTTTTTAAAAAACATATTATCCTTTCACCGCTCCATCACTCAATCCACCAACAATGTATCTTTGAAGGTACATAAATAGACCAAAAGCTGGTAATGAAGCTAATAATGAACCAGCTGTATAAGCTCCTGCTTGAACGTGTTTTGGTTCAGTATCAATAAATTTATTTAAACCAACTGCTAAGGTTCTTTGTTCATCACTAATAAGAACGAATTTAGGTAAAATAACATCAGTAAATGGAATTAAGAAACTTCATAAAGCAACCATAATTAACGCAGGACGAATAACTGGAATTAAAATTTTAAAGAATAATCCTCAGTTAGTACATCCATCAATTTTTGCTGAATCATCCAATTCAGTTGAAATAGTATCTAAATAACTTTTAATCATAAAGGTATTTCCTGCAATTGCTCCACCTGAATAAATAATAACAAGCATAGAAACTGGTGTAATACCAACAGATCCACCCATTTGTACTAAGATATATAGCACAATTAATGATGATGTTGCAGGTATCATTTGTAACATCATAATAATGGTTAGCGAGTGTTTTGATCCTGCGAATTTAAATCTTGAATAAGCATAAGCGTTTAACGCAACAACTACAGTTGAAACAATCGCTGTAATTCCTGCAATATATAAAGTATTACCATATCAAGTTAAATAGTAACTTGTAGGATTGGTAAATAAATAAGTAAAGTTGCTAAAACCAAATTCAAAAGGTAATAAGGTAACAACCCTTGGGTTATTAACGTTAAATGAAGCAACAATTAATGAAGCAATTGGGAAAATAATTACTATAGCTCAAACAATTAAAATAATGTAATTGAAAAACAATCAAATAATTTCTAATAATGAAGGTGGTTTAGTATCAGATTCGTTGAATTTTATTCTTTTAGGCTCGAGTTTATGTGGTTTTATTGCTTTTTTGTCAAATGCAAACTTATAAAAACTTTTTCTACTTGAAAACATTCTTAATCCTTTCTAGACATAGATTTAATAAATCCACGTGCTGCTAATCCAATACTGAATAATGATGCAATAGTTGTTAATGCAGCTGAGAACGCTAAGTTACCAACGATTTGTACACCACCAGTTGTTAGTTTATAAACTCAAGAAATAATAATATCTGTAGCACCTTCGTTAAATGGTGTTGTGTAAGGGAAAGCAGGTCCTCCACCTGTAAAGATAGAAATTGTAGTAAAGTTGTTAAATGCTCCTACAAATTGTCCAATAAGCATAGGTGCTATCCCTAATAATAATGATGGTAAGGTTAAATAAGCAAATAAGTGTTTTCCTTTAGCACCATCAACAGATCCAGCTTCATAAATATCTTTAGGTATAGATTGTAAATTACCAGTAACTAACATAAAGATTCAAGCATAAGCAATTCATGTTTGAACAATAATTACTAAGATTCTAGCTGTAGTAATTTCATTTAATCAAGCTCTTCCTGGTATTCCTAAAATATTTTTAAGCAAGAAGTTAACAATCCCAACATCTCCTGCTACAAACATGTTTTTAATAAAACTTAATGTAACAAAGGCAGGAATTGCTCAAGGTAAAATAAAGATTAATCTAAAGATTTTCTTCCCTTTAAGTCTATTGTTGTTAGTTAAAACAGCAATAATAATACCTAAACAAATTGGAAGAATGGTTGAAGCAATAGTTCAAATAATTGTTCAGCTAAAAACATTAGCAATTGATCCAATTAAATTAAGATCTCTAAATTGTCATCATTTACCTCATTGTTCTAATCCAACTCAGTCAACAGTTTGAGTAGAACCATTGTGTAAGTATCCTAAGTTAGTAAATGAAATTAAGATAGAAGTAACTACAGGTGCAGCTACAATGAATATCATTAAGAATCATCCTACTAAGGAAATCATTCAAGGGAATCCTGAAGTATTTAGTCATCTTTTAGTATGACTTCATCTACTTGGTCTAGTTCCCTGTTGAAGGAATTTAGCTACCCTATAACTACCAATAGCTGAGACTAAGAAATAAATTAATAAAAGGGTCATGAAGATAATTGATACCACACCACCAAATAAGTAGTATCTAGCATCAATAAATACCCCATTAACTGCATCAAACTTATCATGTCCTAAAGTAAATAAACCTTGAATACCATCAATTTTATTTCAGTAAGCTCCAAAAGAAAACGGAACTACTAAACTTCAGCATAAAAGTGATACAAATAACATGATTGAACCTTTAAGGTATTGTTTAAATCAAATAACCTCAGGTAATCCAGGAAGTATTAAGCTTAATAATGGAGCATATCATTTTAGATGTTTAACACATTCTACAGGAATGGTTTTTTGTGCTTCATTAATTTTACTTTCATAGATTTTTTTGTTAATTTTGTTTTCAGCTCTTTTTCTTAAAAAGTGAGATCTTAAAATATCTTTATTTTTTAAGAAACTTGATTGTAGTTTAATTTCATATTTAGATTCTTTCAATTTAATTTTTAATTCAATTTTTTTGTTTTTAAATGCTTGTTTTGAAATTTCTTTATTTTTAATTCTGTTTTTTGCTTCTTTTAAATCTTCTTTATATTGCTTATCAATAAGAGCAAATTGTTCTTTATTTTCTTGTTTTTCTTTAATTAAAACATTATCTAATTTTAAGGTTTCTAACTCATATAAAGCAATTACTTTTTCTTTTAGAAATTTGATTCTAGTTTTGTAATCATCTACAAAACGATCTTTTAAAGCTTTTGAATATTCTTCTTTAAATAAATATTCATAGCTATATCCTTTATAAGTATTTGCTAATAATTCTTGATATTGTGATTTTAATAAGGTTAATCCACCTTTTTTAGAACTTTTAATATTTGAACTACTTAAATAGTTTTTAACTGCGATTTTTAATAAAAGATTCTTTCTTTGATCATCAACAGTTAAATTTGCAAAATATTGTTTTTGAGCTTGAATTTCTTTTATTAGTTGTTCTTCATTTAATTTTTTATAATCAAACACAACTTTTTGGTGTGGTATATTATGATTTTCTAAAAATCTTGATAAATCCTTAAACACTCTTAAAGTGAATATTAAATTTTGTTTTTTAATATTTTGTTTGTAAACTAATTTTAATTTAGTTTGTTGAGCTTTAGCATGGTTTTTAATTGCTTGAATTTTGTCTTTATTTGCTTGATCTGCTGCAATAATTTCTTGCTTATGAGCATTAATTTTTGTTAAAGCTTCTTGCTTGTATTCATAAGATTTAATTCTAGCTGCTTCAATTTTTTGATTAAACTCAAACTCAAGTTCATTAATTCTTTTATTTGCGTTTAAAATGATGTTTTTACGTTCTTTTTCATAAAGTTCATATTGAAGTTGTTCAGTTTTTTGATATTTTTCAAGCAATTCATTTCTTTTATTTAATAAATGAATTCTTTGTTTTTCTAATTTATCAAAAAAGTCTTTTAAATATTGACTAGGATTATCTAATTGACTTAAAATTTCTTTTTCAATTGGTAATAAATCTTTATTTATTTTGTTAAGATCAAAATCTCTATCATTAAATTTATTAATATAAATTAAAATAGTGCTTAAAATACAATATTTATGAAATGTAATATTTTCTGATAAAGATGTACTTTTATAAATCTTTTGAAGATTATTGACTTTGTCTTGATAATCATCAGCTGATTTTTCTAATGAATAAATATAATCTTTTATGTATTGTTTAGTGTTTTGCTTATCTTTTTTAAGTTTTGATAATTCATATTTAATAATTTTTTTATCACTATCAACAAAATCAAGTTTTTTAATCGAATCTTTAAAAACTTTGATTTTATTTTTATAAGCAACTAAATGGCTAGCAAGTTCTCTTTTTAAGTTATCCTGGATTTTAGTTCTAGCACGTAGGTATAAGTCTTTTTCAATTGATATATTAATTTTTAAATTGTCTTTTAAACGTGTAAAAACATTATCAACTTGATGTTTATAACTTTTTAAATTACTGCTAGATTCTGGTAAAACAGGATCAAAGGATTCACCATATCAGTTATACAGTTTTAATTTATCCATATACTACCTCCTTCTTTTTGCTACATGTATTTTATACCATTCATAATGGTGCATTTTACGTTGATTTATAAATTTAATAAACATATAAATCAAGAATAACACAATTAAAATGCTATTTATCGTTATACCAATACCAATCTTGTATTGGATAGGTTGTAATTCATAACTTGTTATAGAAACATAAGGTATTGCTGCAATAGCTATAAATATACTAATTCAGAATATGAAAAATAGATATCCTGCTTTTAATTTGTTTCTTAATAAAGATATATAAAGTAAGAAAAAAAAGATAGTTAAGCTGTTTCCTATATAAGAAAGTATAGTACCCATATAAACGAACTTTACAAAACTATCTTTATTTTTTTCATTAATTATTTGATTTGTGCTTTTTAAATGATTTTCAAGACCAGTATTTGTAATACCGATCAAGAATAGCGAAAGCATTCAAATTAATAAGAGCAAAGTAATGCAAGATATCAAAGAAAGTAAAACATAAAATTCATTTTTCTGAATATTTGTTTTAAATTTTTGATAATACATTGTTAGTTTGTTTTTATTATTTACCTTTACTTTGATTGTATTTTTCCTCAGTCAAGTGTTACACCAACATCACTTTTATTAACTTTTTCTACTAATGTTTTAAATTGTGTATTCAATTTTTCTTCAATAGCTTTTTTAAATTCTTGTTCGTTATTTGCTTGGATGTCTTTTAAGAACTCAAGGTTACCCATTGTTTGTTCGTTTCAAGCACCTCACACATCACCATATTGTGGGTTGTAGTTATTGATGATTCCTTCTTGGGTTTTGAATACACCTAATCCATTATCTTCAAGAGATTTTTCGCTAGTTAAAACATCGAATAATTTGTTAATTGCGAAAGTTCTGTCATATTCATTATATCTATCAATTACCTGAACTTTAGTATATTTAGTTGCTTCACCTTTTGCATTTAACATTGGAGAACCATCTAAAAGTTCTTGTCCTTTAGCTCTAATTTTAGCATCGTTTAAGTAATCGTTAAGGTATAAAGTAATAGCTTTTTTAAGATTTTCTTGATATGTTGTGTATTCTGGAGTGTTTTCTTTAGGGAATGATTTTAATACACCTTGTGCAAATTCTTTAGCATCTTTAACAGATTTTTCGATTAAAGCACTAATTTGTTGATTAGCATCGTCTGATCTTACGATATTTGTTAATCTATTTAAGAAAGCTTCTTTGGTGTTATCACCATCAACTCCAAATATTAGTTTTTCAACCAATCTCATGTGGAAACCTTCTTTTTTATCGCCAGAATTAATAATTGATCTATATTTAAGTAGACCTGGATTTTCAGGGTCTTTCATTAGATAAACTGGTTCATTAGTTTTAGCATCTACTCTAAGAAGGTTGTTGTTGATTAATCAATGTCTTTCAGGACTAAGTTCAATGTTAGACATTGTTGTATTAAAGATTGTTGCAAGAGCATTTTTCAATGGTAATCCATCACCAAATGATTCGTTTAATTTAGTTGTATCTTCTTGAGAAAGAATACCTTCTATAGGTTGTTGGTTTCATTTATCATGAGAAATAATATATGATGGATCTAATGGGTTTTGTGGGTCAGTTGCTTTATAACCATCTTTACCTCAAGTAGATTGTTGGTTTACATATTTGGTTAAAACATCATAAGGTTGAATTGATTTTTTGTATTCTGTTAAGAATGAATTAACATCAGCAACTTCTTTATCAGAACCCTCATCTTTTTTCACTCAACCTAATTCTTTAATAAAATTTCTAAATTCTTCACGAATAGCTTGTGCTGCCACATTTTGTTTTGCTTCAACAGCTTCTTGAGCAGCTTTAACAAATGGAACTTTAGCATCTGATTTGAAGTATTCAAAGTATGCATCGTTACTAAATACACATTTTAAAAATTCTTTAAAAGCTTGTTTTCTGTCAGGAACAGCTTGAATATTTCTAACGTTAATTAAATAACTTCAGAATCCTGGAGCTTGTAAGTAAGGATCATTTGCTCTTAATTCAGGAACAATAAAGAATGATTTAGCATTAGCTGTTTTTTGAACGTTTAAAATATCTCATGATCCAACAAGTGAATAATTGATTTTTCCATCTTTCATTAAAGATCATACAGAGTTATTAACAGCATTACCATCACTACTTAATGAAGATTTTAGGTCAGATTTAGTAATTCCTTTTTGTCCTCAAACACTTCCTGCAAATTCAGCGTCACTCATTTTATAAACAGCGTTTCAAATTGGGTACATTAACTTAAGTAATGGTGTAAGTGAATTCATAAATTCTGAGTGATTTGAATCACCTTTTAATCATCCACTTGAGATTCCGTTTTCAGATTTATATAAAACTTTTTTAATTAATTCTGGTTTGATTCCAGCAAATGAACCATTTCCAAATCATCAGTTTTGAACGTTGATTAATGCTTTTCCTTCTTCTACTAATTTTTCTAATGTAGCATTTTTTAAGTCATTTCTTGTTTCTGTTGTATCTAAATTACTTGCTAATACAATACCTTCAGTGTTATGTCTAATTGACATGAATTTTTTAACAATTGCATCATTTTGTTGACCAGGTACTTCACCAAATCTGTTTAATTCTGCTTTTTCAGCATCAGTAGCACCTGTTTCTTTCTCAATTTCAGGTAAAAGTGTTGGGTCCCATTTTGATATATCTAAAACCGCATTACCAGCAACTAAATCAGTAACTCTATCATGTGGTGCGTAAAAATATCAGGAACTTGGTTAGGATCAGTAACCCCAACAGTGCTAGCACCAAAGTTTAATGCATCAAATACACCTTTGTTAACTCTTTTAATTCTGTAACCTTTTTTATAAGATTCTGTTTGTTTAAAAAGTTCTTCAGCTTTGTCATACATTTTTTGTTGAGCACCATCAACAGCAATTAAAATTTCCTTGCTAGTAGAAAATGGATTTGCTTTTGCACATGATACTGATAATCCTGCTACAGCTAAGGTTGTACCAACAGTTAATAAACTAGTTAAAATTTTTTTATTTTTCTTCATAATGTTTTTTCCTTAATTTGAATGAAAATTATTTATATAAAGGAGGATTAAATTATTCAAAAGCGATTTCATTTTTAACATAAGCTACTATTGCAAATAAAATAGTTAGCGGTGATAAAAAAAGTACAAAACTTAAAACACTAGCAACAATGCCAATTCATTTATTAAATTCCGTTTTACTCAAAATGTAATAAATATGCATATTAAACAAAATATTTACTATATATAAAATAAATATTGATGTTGCTAAAAACTTAAATCATCAATCTTGCTTGAGTAATTTTAAAAAATTAAACCCAAAACTAAATTCACTATTCCAATTTTGATTTAGCATGTATATCATTGTAATAGTAGCTATTAGTACCAATACATTATTAAACATTAAGTATAAGTACTCCATAATTTTAGGCATATACTTTCTTTCTAGGGGCCTTTTTCCTAAAAAGAGTCATCTAAGTTTTGTTCTAAAAGGAACTTTTTTTAATTTAATCTTTCTCATCTCCTATTTATAATTATAAAATTAATTCCATTTATTTGTTTTTTATATTTCTTAAACTTATATTATTAAATTGCTAATCTACTTGTATAGACAAGATTAAGATTTCACAATTTTGTATGCCCCAATTCTACAATTACGATTTTTAGGATCACTAGTTCCTAAAATTATTGTTCCTTGAGCATTTGTTTCTGAAGTTTTTAAATTAATTGCTAAAAATTCTTTTTCAATTTTATATCCTGGTTTAATATGTAAATTAGCTTTTTCTCTATTACCTCATGAATATACAATTAATATAAAACTTCCATCTTCATTTCTACGTAAAGTAGTTTCATCATATCTAATATCATCTTTAGCATTTTTACCAAAATCAACCACTTCATTTGGGTTAGCTATATACTTGGTTTCTTGCGATCTAACTGAAGGGAATTCTTGTCTTAAAGCAATAATTTTTCTTGTCATATTATATGCTGAATCAGGATCTTTAATCATATCTTCAACATATCCCATACCCTTAGAAGTATAAGTGTCAATTAGATCATTGGAATTTCTTCTATCGTGGAATTTAACTTTCTTATTGTTGTCTTTTCAATAAAAAGCTTCTCTAACATACTTATCACCTTTATCTTTATCTCCACCTTGCATCAATAATTCATTACCTTGATATAAAGTAGGATATCCACCTCTAGATAATAATGAAGCAATAGCGTATTCATAAGCACCAACTTGATCTGCATTAAGTTTAAATGGTTTTTCAGTGATAATTTCTTTTGAGAAATATTGTTTAAAGTTGCTAATTCATCTAGGTACATCGTGGTTATCTAAAAATGGCATTCATTTTGATTCATTATTATTTAAAATATTTTTTAAATAAGTTTCTTCACCATCATTAATACTTACATTTCAATTTAATTTTCAATGTTGACCATCAATTAATGAACCTAAAGCTTTTTCTGGTTTTTCCAAAAAGTCATCAAAGTAAAACGATTTAGATCGATCATCAATAGGACTACTTCATCATTCACCGAACATTATAGTATCATTTGAAGCATTAGTTATACCTGATTCTTGACGTTTTTTAAGTGCTAAGTTAGCTACTTTTCTTCATCTTTTGAACAATTTTACTGTTCTTCAACCAAATTCATCAATGCTATGATATGGTGAAGTATCACTGTAGCTTGATGGGAAAAAGTGTTCAAAAGCATCATATCTAAAACCATCAACACCTTTAGTTACTCAAAACTTATGAACTGCATCAATTTGTTTAAGTAAAGATTCATTTTCAAGATTTAAATCTGGCATACCTGATCAAAATCAAGCAGCATAAGTTTGATTAGTATCAGGTACATATTTTCTATTATCAATATTATAATAACCTGATCTGATTCCTTTATCTACTCCTGTACGTATAGGTGTTGAAACTGGAGCACCAAAATTTGAAGTAACTTTACTTGGTAAAGGACCAAAGAAATAATAATCACGATATCCTTCACTCTTTAGTGCTTTTTGGAATCATGGATGTTCATAAGAAGTGTGGTTAAATGGTACATCTAAAACTACTCTAATTCCTGCTTTATGAGCAGCAATTAAAAAATCATCAAACGCTTGCATTCCTCCAAGTTCTGGAGCTACATCTAAATAATCAATAACATCATATCCATGATAAGAACTTGCGGGAAATATTGGTGATAAATATAAAATATCAATACCTAAATTAGTAAAATAATCTAAATTATTTTTCAATCCAATAAAATCACCAATACCATCATTATTCCCATCAGCAAAGGTATATACCAATAATTGATACATTACATTAGATTTTTTAGCCTTTAAATTAAATGGAGCAATTGCTTTAACATGTTCTGCATCAGGAATATAGTCTAAATGATTTATATTTCTTTGTCTAACACTTGCAACAAAAGATTGATCTCCAAATACACCTTCATAATTTAATGGTTTTTTGTTAACACAAGCTACAATTGGTAAAACTGCAACTGAAGTTGATATGGTTAAAATTGTTGATATTAATTTTTTAAATTTATTTTTTATCATTATGCTCCTTTATTATCTACTTTAAAAACAGCTAAATAATGATTTAAAGAGTTTGAAATAGTATTGTTTTTAATATTCAAGTTTTTATTAATAAAAACTTGAGCAATATTTAAGTTATCTTTTAAAACTAAGTTCTTAGTTTCTTTAAATAAATTAGCATCTTCATAACCATAAACAAAAACTATAAAACTACCATCATCATTTTTTCTAACAGTAATATTTTGATACGCTAAAGAAGGTGCATCCTTAAATACTTCATCCACTTGAGCAATATTTTTAATTGCTTGATCTTTAATTGAAGGATAAGTAGCTCTTAATTTATTTATTTTAGCTACTAAGTTATAACTAGAATTAGGATCTTGCATCATTTGTTCAATAGTAGGTTCAGCTACTGAAGCACGCTTAGATATTAAATCTTGACTTTTACGTTCTTTAAAATAAACTATTTTATTTTCATCACCTCAGTTAAATGATTCTCTAATGTTATAATCACCATTTCCTTCGCCAGATCTTGGTCCTCCTTGCATTAAGATTTCATTACCATCATATAAAGTAGGTAATCCTCCTCTAGATAATAATGAAGTCATTGCATATTCATAAGCACCAATTTCTGAAGGTTTTAAAGTAGTTGGTTTATTAGTTACAGCATCTTTTTGACCTTTACGACTAAAGTTTCATTTAACTTCATTGATAAAGCGTTCAATATCATGATTGTCTAAAAATGGCATTCATTTTGCTGAACCAATTGAATTTAGAAGGTTCATTTCATCATTAGGAGAAATATAAACTGAATTATATTTACCTTTAAAATACTGGCCATCAATAACTGTATCTAATGCATTATGTAAGAAATTACCAAAAAATGGTTTAGCTTGTACAACACTAGATCATCACTCACCAAACATAAAGAAATTGCTAGAAGATCTTTGATCTGGATGATTGTTTTCTATTGCTTTATTAGCAACTTTTTTTCAATCACTAATAATGTCTACTGTTTTATCTTCTTTGTCTTGTTCATCAAAAACTATAATATTAGATTTTCTTCGATCAAAAAAGTGCTCAAAAGCATCATATCTAAAACCATCTACCCCTTTAGTAGCTCAATATTTATGAACATATTCAATTTCTTTTTTAACATCTTTATTAGTTAAATTCAATTCAGGCATTCCTTCTCAGAAAAATGAATCTCAATATAAATTTGAAATTGGAATATTTTCCTTAAAGTTAAAAAATAGTTTTCTTACTTCCAAACTATCTTTTCTTTCTAAATTTTTATGACTTGGTTTTTTATGAATGGTGTAATATTTTTGATATTTTTCATCTCCTGCTAGAGCTTTTTGGAATCATGGATGCTCATAGGAAGTGTGGTTAAATGGTACGTCTAAAATTACTCTAATACCATTTTGATGAGCAGCAATTAAAAATTCATCAAATGCTTGCATTCCTCCAAGTTCAGGAGCTACATCAACATAATCCACAACATCATATCCATGATAAGAACTTGCAGGAAATATTGGTGAAAGATATAACGTATCAATACCAAGTTTGACAAAATAATCTAAATTATTTTTTAAACCAATAAAATCACCAATACCATCATTATTTCCATCAGCAAATGAATAAACAGTTAATTGATACATTACATGAGATTGAGCTTTTTCTTTATTAAATGGAGCAATAAATTGAACTTGATCTGCTTGTTTTTGATATGAAAGATCGTTTAAATTAACTTTTTGTAAAAAACTATCATCTCCTCATTCTTTAAATTGCTTATTTTTTGGTTCCACTACTGATAAAGCTTTATTTAAATTAGGATTTGTTTGATCAATACAACTAGCAACTAATGCTACAGATGTCATTGAACCTAAAACTAAGGATGATAATAATATTTTTTTAAGTTTATAAAAATTACTGAAAAGTTTTTTCATATTTTCCTGTGTTTCCAAGTTTTGACCAATTTTTTAGCACTTTTCCACACTTACTATACTACGTATAGTAAAAAAATTATTTTTTCCACATAATTACATTGTAATTATGGTATAATTAGGAGTATGAAAAAAGAAAAGTGAATTATTGTTAGAAGTAAAAGAAAAGACACATACTACATCACAGCAGCTATCTCAAATGGTCATGCTAGAGGTTATAAGAGAAGTATTGGTTTGGGGAATTTAGAAAAATTAGAAAAATCTACAAAAGACCCAATTAATCTCTTAAAAGAAGCTTGTGTTAGTTGAGATCCTGAATGACCTAAAGACAAAATTTTGCAAGAAGTAAATAAAGTTCTTAAAAATTCAGTTGTTGAATCAAAAGTTGTTAATTATGGTCATCAAGTTTTATTTAACACAATTGATGACTTGGATATTTTTGAGAAAACTAAAGAAACAAGATCAAAAGAATTAATAAAAATATTGAAATTTATAATTTCAACACGTATCTTAAAACAACAAAGTCTTATTAAAACTTTTGAAAGTATCCCAGATTATGAAATAGAATTTGATTCAAAAAAGACAACATTCTACAACTCTTTAGATTATCTTTCAGACAATAAAACAACTATTTTAAAAAACATCAATAATTCGTTAATTTCTAAAAACCTAAGATCTGTTGATGTAATGTGATTTGATTCATCAACTGTATATTTTGAGACTTTTACAAGTTTAGGATTTAAACATCCAGGATATTCAAAAGATGGAAAATTCAAAGAAGATCAAATTGTAGTAGGTTTAATCACTGATGAAAATGGTATTCCAATCCATTACAAATTATTTAAAGGTAATACAGCTGATCCAAATACTTTCATTCCATTTATCAATGAAATCAAGAAAATTTACAATGTTAGAATGGTTACAATAATTGCTGATAGAGGAATGAGTACTAATAAAAACATTAGATTTCTAGAACAAAATAATATAGATTTTATAATCTCTTACAGATTAAAAATCGCTACTAAAAGAACTAAATTATTCGCTCAAGATCCTGAAGGATATGTTGATTTAGATAATTTTAAATTCAAAGAAGAAACTTATGAATCACTATGACAGAAAAAACGTCCAAATGGAAGAACTAGACGTAGAATAATAACTTATAGTGAAAAACGTGCTAAAAAAGATAAACAAGATAGACAAATTCTTATTGATAATTTCAATAAAAAAGCTAAAAATGGTATTGTTGCTCAAGCTGATTTGCTTGCTGGTAAAAAATACAAATTCTTTAAAGAAATTGAAAATGGTAAAACAACTTCATATAAGTTAGATTATGAAAAAATCGAAAGAGATAAAAAGTTTGATGGTTTATATGCTTATGAAACATCGAGACACGATCTCACGGTTCAAGATGTTGTTGATTTATATGCAAAACAATGACAAGTTGAAGAAAACTTCAGAACATTAAAAAACGCTTTAAGAATCAGACCTGTGTATGTGCGAAGTGACAAACACATTGAAGGATATTTTCTTTTATGCTTTATATCATTGGTTCTTATGAGATATTTACTAACTTTAGTAAATAAAAACTTAGAACCTGTATTAGGTGTTAAAAACGAAAGATTTACTAACACAAGATTAATAAAAGCAATTTTAAGTGCTAATAAATATGTTGAAGTGATAAATTCAAAAATTATCACTGAAAAATTAATAGAAAATAAAGATAATATGCAATATTTAAATGATTTTGCTATTATCAAAAAGATATTAGAAACTCAAAAACCTTAAATTACAATGTAAATTTTTGAAAAAGTTAAAAAAAGAGCAATAAAATGCTCTTTTTATCGTTTTTTGTTAAAACTTGGAAACTCAGGATGTTTCTTTAAACAACTTTATTTTATATAACTTCCATCAAATAATTCAAATGTTAAAAATTAATTCTATTAATAAACTAGTTGATAAAATTAATACAAATGTAAATATAAGTTGAAATGGTATTATTTAGTTTAAAGCTTACTGTCTTGTTTTAAGTTCTAACAAGCGTTTGAATGCGTTTTAAAGCAATGAAAAGGTATTAATGGTAATTAACTCCAACTCTTTATTTAATATTGCTAATTTAGTTGTTTTTCTACATAGGGACAAATTGTCCCCGGGAAGAATTAGTACATTTCTACAATGGTGTTGAAAAACTTAAAATTAACTCGATTAACAAATTAGTTAATGGAATTAATACAAATATTGTAGAAACTTGAAGTGGGATTATATAAAACCATTTTATTAAATAAGATGGTTTTATATTTTTGTCAAAAAGTTTTTTAGTTTATAGCTATAATTGAAATATGGATAAAAATGATAATAATATAAAAGAATATTTTATTTATTCTGATGAGTCTGGTGTTTTATCAAAAACAAAGGATATTTTTATTACATCATTTGTGATTTTTAAAAACAGAGAATATAAATCAAAAGCTAAAGCTCTTTTTGAGAAGAAAGAGAAAAAGATTAAAAAAATAAAGAAAATGTCAAATGAAGAAGAGTTAAAGGGTTTCAAATTACCTATAAGTCTTAAAAAAGACCTTTTTAGAACATTTAAAGATGCTGATATGTTTTGTGCTGAAATTGATATAAAAAGGGTTAATGATGATGTTATGTCTTCAAAAGCTAATAGAAGACGTTATATAAATTGAACAATATGTATAGCGTTAAAAAGATATTTTGCATTAGAAATTAAAGAAGGTAATTTAACTAAAAATGACAAAATTAAAATATATCTAAATTTAGATAATGTAAGTACTAAAACTAGTGGCCATTATACTTTATATGAAAGCATTATAAGAGAATTATTTTTACCTGTTTGACCAAATAATTATAAAAAACCTATTCCAGCTTTATTTAACAATATAGGAGAAATACAACTTAAATATTTAAATTCGTGTCATTCTACCTTTATAAGAATGGCAGATATTTTAGCAAATATTGTATTTGTTCATAAAAAGAATGAAATTGAAAATAAATTAGAAATGAAAAAATTTTTATTTCCTTTTTAAAAAACTCTTGACTCTTTAAAATTTCGATATATAATATATATGTAATTAAGTTTACGTGAACAAAGGGAGAAGTCAGTCGATCTTAAGCGTATAGTAAGTACGTGGCTCTCATGAATGGGTACCATTGCATATGCAATGGTATTTTTATTTCCTTTTAAAAAAAATAACACACCCAAATATATATACTTTAGGGTGCGTTATTTATTATTTATCATTAACATTAATAAAATATAACCTGAACTTAGCTTGCTCATCATTAATTAATTCACTAGTTTTCTCTAAAATTCCTAATTCAACTATAGGATCTAATACATAATTTGTTTTTTGAGTAATAGCAGCAAAATTCTCTTGCTTAATTCTAAAGAAGTTATCAAAATCTATATAATATGTTTCATTTTCATTTAAATTTAAAGTAAATTGATTAATTAAGTTTTTATTACTTTTAATTACATTAACAAAAATAAAATCATCTTCTATTTGAACGATAGGTAAAACTAATTCATATTGTTTTTCATAAGGTGTTTTTAATCTTTTATTTACCTTTTGATCAAACTGATATAAATATAATGATAAATCTGTTGAAGTGTTTGGGTTCATATTTACTCCTAAATATTTTTTTTAAATAATTATGAAAACATTTCCATAATTTGTTATAATAATATTGTACCTTAAATGGTATATAATTAAAGAAACTTTTAAAATAATAATTTTCCCTAGTGGGTTTATCAACAAAAGGTTGTGTTGAATTCTTGTAGGTTTAAATCAACCCTTATTTTTTCATTAGTAAAACTAATGAAGCATAATCTTCTATTAAGGCCATTACTATCAGTAGTTTTTAATATGTTGTTTGAAGCTATTAGCATTTTAGTAATTGGTCTAATAACTTTAACTCTTTTGTACTTAATCTTTACATTTTTCCTATTTCTGTAATTCTTTTAACTAAAGTTTTTATACTCCTTTCCTGTAGTACATTAATTTCTTTGATTGTCATAAATAAATTTTTTTATTATAGTATTTTATTAAGTTTTGTTCATAAAACTTTCTTCTTGCGTTTCTTTAATTATTTAACCACCATTATGGTGGTTTTTTGATACTCTTTTTTTGTTTATTACTGATTAATGTCAAACTAAGAATGATATATCTTTTTAAATATCTTGCTTTAATTTTTATATTTTAAAGCAAGATATTTAAAAAAACATAATAATAAAAGTTGAATAAAAAAGTCCAAAACTTAATTTGGACTTTTATTTCTTTCTTCATAAGAACTTTCTTAATACAAAATACAAAATCATAATAATAGGTAAAAACACAATAAATACTAAGCTTAATATGTATGCTATAAAATAATAGCGATTAATAGTTTTCTTGCTTTCTAATCATATTGATTGAATATTAATTGCATCATTTTTAAATACTACAAAGATATTATTTAAACGATAATTAGCAAAGATAATATAAATAATAGTAAAGACTAATAAAACAGATAAGCTAGTTAAATTAATAATGCTAAAGGTATTTACATCACCAAAAGCATTAGCTAATTTACTTGCTCAATCAATTTTTCAGTAAAAATCTCTATCTAAAGAACCTAAAACTCATACTTGATTTCTTAAACCAAAGACAATTAAGCTAAATAGACCATAAAAAGTAATAATAAAGACATTAATTCAAATTAAATGTAAAATAGTTTTATTTAATTTTAAATAGTCTCTAAAGAAATAGCTTGTTTTAGATTCTAATATTGAATTATCTTCTTTATATTTAGATAATATCTTATATAGCTTTTTAAATCTTATATAAGTTAATAAAGACTTTAAAAAGGTAGCTAATAAGACAATATTTAAAATTGATAAAAAGATAGCAATTGAACTAGAAAAGTCATAATTTAAGACCTTAGAGAAAAATAATCCAATAAATATAGAATTAGTTATAAAGCAAATTAAGTTTAAAATTCAAATTAATAAGTTATATTTAAGTTCAAATTTAACTGTAGAAAATAACCATTCTTTATCAGAAGCATCATAAATAATTTTTAAGTTTGATAAATTAGTATTTACTTGTTCAGTATTTTGATTAATTATAGGACTAATGGTATTAGTATTTGAAGTAGTATTAATTATAGGTGGAGAGTTTTTAGCTTTAAATATTTTGTTAATTAATTGCATAATATTATAATTCATCCTTTTTAAGTTTTGTTTTGAAGAATAGTTTTTGTTCAATAGGGTTGTAATACATTCTTATTAAATGTTTATTACCTTGATAAGGAATAAACATACATTCTCCTGCTTGAGCTTGAAGAATATACCTTTTTTCGTGATCTAAGAGTTTTAAACCACTACCCATTAAGTTTTGGAAAATTTCAACATCTTCAGATTCAATTTTGTAAATAAAGAAGTACTGAGATTGTTCTAGTAATTGCTTAGTCATATTCTTTAAACTCTCATTAAGTTCAAAGTCTTTGAAACTTTGAGTACCAAAGATTAATAATCCCCAGAACTTTCTTAAAGTTTTAATTAAGTCAAAGAAGAATTGAACTAAGAAAATACCACTTGCTCCACCTAAGAATTTATGAATCTCATCAACTACAATAACAATATGTCTTCAATCTTGTTGATTTTCCATTCCATAAGTATGTTTGTTGTATTCAAAGTTCATTGAAACTTGTTTTTTAATTTCATTTGAAAGAATAAACATAATAATTTTTGTTTGCTCAGGAGATTTATTTTGGATTTCTTTTAAGTTATATGAAATTAAATTACCATTGAAGTTAAAGTTTTGTTCTGTATTGAAGCTACGATATTTACCTGTAATTTTATTAAAGTTTTCATCTAAGAATTTTAATGCTTTAACTAATTGTTCTTCTGTATATAAGTCTTTGTTATATTCTAAAGATAAGTCATTAGCATTTAATTCATCTAAGAAATTTATAACATCTTGAAGAGTAATTTGTTTTAAGTTTTCTAACTTAGCATCAGGTTCAAAAAAGCCGTGTTTTTTGAAAGTTTCTTTAATAACTTTTTCTAAAACTAAAATCTCATCATCCTTAATATTAGGATACATTACTTTAAATAACGATGATAAGAATTCAATTTTAAATTGAACTAAAGAAGTTATAGGGGTATTAACCACATTTTCAACTTTGATTCTTTGTCCATTTTCAACTTTGAAACTTTCTTGGACATAAAGCTCATTTTTAATTTCTAAAATGTTTAAATTAAAATTACTTAAATCAGCATAATCAATTACTTCTCCACCATAACGTTTAACGATTGAAGAATAGTCATCATTAGGGTCAATGATATAAATTAAATCATTTTTAACAATGTGATGATTTAAAAACTTAGAAATAGAAGTAGTTTTACCACTACCTGTTTTTCCAATAAAAAACATACTACTTGAAGGACGTTTAAAAGTCTTTTTAGTATTATCAAAGAATAAAACATCATTACTATATGCATTTTCAGCTAATATAAATGAGTTTTTATCATTGAAGTAGCTAATTATCATAGGTCAAGTTTTTGCAAGGTTCATACTTGAAAAAGTATGATTGTATTTTGATAAAGCTTGGTCAAATAATAATATTTTTAAAGCTTGAAGTTGTTGATATTCTAAAAAGTGAGTTGTAATACGATGATTTTTATTACGCTTATTAATTTCTTGTTTGATTTTGTTTAACTCTTTAGGTTCATCAAAATATCTTATTTCTAAGAAATTAACTTGAAAGAATGCTGTTTTTTCATAAGCATATTCATCAGCGATTAAGTCAATAGCACTATCTTCTAAAGATTCTTGCTTGTTTTTAACTCAAGATTTAACATCAATTCTATTAAATTGTTGTAATTCTCTAGCACGATCAAGCATTCTTACAATTTTATCTTCAGGAAGTTTATTTAATGTTCAAATACTATTTGAATTAGTAGTGTTAAAGATATTTAAAGCAAAATCATCATTTAACTCAATAGGAAACTCTTTGAGAATGTTAAAAGTCATTAATTTATCATTGATTTTGACATATTCATTATAAATTTGAATATCTGTAGGTTTAGAAGCAACTTTATTATTTTCAATACTATAAATATCATTATTTAATAATGAATTAAAGATTGAAATAATATATTCTTTATCATTTACAATAGTAGCATTAAATGGTAAAGAAGTATTAAAACTCATTTTAATATGATTAATGTCTGTGTCTATATCATTTGATTGTCCAGATACTACTAAAAAATATCTAATATTTTTAAAAACAGTAGAAGTTTCTATGTTTTGTAAATCTTGATACACTTGATTAATATAATCATATTTAATGTTATAAATACTTTCATCATTTGCTTGAAGATTTTGATTAATCTTAGTTGCATCAGCTTTATTTTGTTCAAGTTTATTAGCTAAATTAACTTTAACAAATTTATAAGTGTATTTTCTTGGTAATTCAGCTAAAGTTTGATGAAAAGCATTAATATATAAGCTTTTTTCATCTTCTTTTAATCTTCATACATCAAAAGGATTTAATGATAAAATGTACATTTTTTGATCTTTGATCTCAATTTGACCTTTATCATTAATATTTTTTAATTTTAAAAAATCATTGTCTTTATATTTTTTAGTAGTGAATAAGAATTGAATTTTTTTATAAATTAAAACATACATTCTTTCGCTACTATTACTTGGTTTAAACAATAATGATAATAAGAATAAGAAGATGCTTCCACCAATAATTGCCTGAATATAACCTGAAAGAATATCATAAACACTAAAGCTAATAGCAAATGAAAAAAGAGCAATAACTAAAACATATACCTTATCTTTTGCAGGGAGAATTTTGTCATTAAATAAGCTTATTTTCTTATTTCATAATGAGCTAGGTTGTATCATTTTATTCCTTTGGATATGATGCTTTTAAGCATTTTAAATGATTTTCAAATAATGCTTTAGTTTTTGGTAAGTCTTTAATACATTGATGAGTTAATGCATCTTTTAATTCGTTTTGTAATAACTCAAAACTAGATTGAATTTTAATTAAGTTATCTTGATATTCTTTAGAGCTATTAGCATAACATTCTAAATCTTCTATATTGCATTCTAAGTCAGCATTAATATAATTAAAAAACTCTAAATTAGCTTCCATAAGACATTTATCTTGAGCTTCATTTGAAAAATATTTATAGTTTAAAACTTCAATATCACAAATAAAAGCAGAAGTATAATGTCAAGCTTCAATTAATTCATTAGTTGATCATTCTCTAAGGTATCGAAAGTGATTATGATCTCAAAACTCATACCAAGTTAAATGTTCTCGTTCAATAAAATAAGGTTCAACACTTCTTTTATTTTTAAATAATTCTAAACAATTACAGTTCATTAGTATCGTCCTTTGCTAGTTTTTGATATAAATTGTTTCAAACTTCAATGTGTTGTTCTACTCTTTTAGAATAAGTTTTAAAAAACTTATTACTTTTACTATAAGTAGTAGTATCAAATTGAGATTCAATATTTTTTAATTTGTTCAAGAATGTTAAAACTTCTTTTATTTCATCCAAATCATAGTCATCAAGTTTTTTATATGTATTTGAATAATTTTCATACAAATAATCTAAATGGTTTTCTAAAACTTCAATTAAGATGAAGTTTATATTTACTTGAATTTCATCTTTATATTTGGAATCAAAATTATCAAAATTAGGTATTTTGAATTCATTTTTGATTTTTCCTGATTCTTTGAAGTCTATTATTGCTTGGTAAATATCATTGTATTTCTGATTTCTTGATTTTATTAAATTGTTTCAATCAAACATAAATTCATTATATAAATCTTTAAGATAAATATTGTGGTTATATCTTTTTTCTTTTATAGTTAAAGAGTCAATATAATTAATATATTCTCCAGGTATTTCAACTTCAAAAGTAGTTTTTAAATACTCATTCTTTAATTTTTTAATTATTTTGCTCATTTTTCTCCTTAGGTTGTTTAACATTTAATTCATTTTCCATTTTTGGAGTTGTTTTATTTAAATTGTTTTTATTAGTTTTCTTATAAGGTTTAGAAGTTTGTTTTATTTCTAAATTTGATTGATTTAATTTAGTTTCATTTAATTTAATTGATGCTGATTTTGTAGCATTATCTTTTGATTTCTTAGAATCATTAGAAATAATGCTTTTAATACTTTTTAGTTCATTAATTAATTCATCATTTTGTTTAGCTATTTTGTTTTGAGCTTTAGCTAAAGGTGATTTATTAAAGTTCTTTTTGGTTTGAAGTTTCTTATCTACAAAACTAATTGAGTTATATAAAGCTTTTTGGAATTTATTATTAAATTCTAAAGCTGCTTCATTTGTAGTATTAGTTTTAGTATTAGATTTATTTTCTTTAGTTGATGAAGCTTCTGGTTTTAATGGAATTTCAGTAGCTGTAAGTCCATATTTTGCAATTTTATCTTTAATTTCTGTCATTCTTTTTTGACCTATTCCATTAATTGAACCTAAAGCTTTATCATCTAATTTAGCTACTTCATTTAAGTTTTTAAAGCCAGCATTTTTTAAAGCATTAGTTGTTGCTGTAGATAATTTAGCACCTTTAAATGTTTTGGTTTTTGGTAATTTTGGTGGTTCATTAGTTTGATTATTATTTAAATTCTCTAAATTAGAAATAGATTGTTTTTCTTGCATTCTAGGAGCTGAAGTAGAACTTTCTGCTATTTTGTTTTGAGCTTTTCCTAGAACTTTTGAAGTTATACCTGTTGCAGGTTTTGCTATAAATTTACCTACAGCTTTAGTTTTTGCTAATATTTTATTTCCATAATTTTGTGGAGTATGTGCTATTTCGCCACCAAAAGCCATAATAATCATCCCAGGTAGTTTATAAGCTAAACCAACTAAAAGATTAATAGTAATAATTCTTCATACAATAGAAACTAAATTCTTTGAAAGTCCAATGATCTTTGCTAATTCATCAATATTTAATCAATGAATTGATAAATAGCTCATAATGATAAATAATTGTAATGCTAAGGTATTAATCAGCAATGATAACACAGCATTTTTAATGCTGTTTAACCATTTTTTATGATTTTCATTAAACTCTAATAACATACTTGTATTTAACATTGGAGATAAAACTATGTTATAAACTAAGCTTAATATTGTTTTACCTACTGAAGCTGTTAATGAAATAATTAAAAACACAATAGGGAAAGTAGTTAATAATGAAAGAATCATAGTTTCAATTCCCCAACCATTATGGGTATTTCATCAATGATTGTAATCAGGTCAAAATTCACCACTTCTTGCTAATGCTTCTCATTCGTGAGGTTTTCAAGCACCACTTGTATGTAATAAATTTCAAGAATCTATTACTAGATCACCATTTGAACCTGTAGTGAATTGGTTTTGAATAAATAAAAGTAAAATTCTTAGTCCTAATTGAGAAAAATAAACTAAAAATGGCATTATGATTGTAAATAAAATGTATTTAGGTAAGTTATTTACAAAATTCTTTAAAGCTTTAGATGTTGGATCTTTTAAGTTCTTTCTATAAGCTTGAATTCCAATGAAAATAATGATAAATACACTAGGTATTAATAATGCTAAGAAAATTGGATTAACTGAAAAATTACTAAAACTTGGATTAATTGTTCCAAAAAAGAAAAAGTTAAATAAGTTATAAACAATAAAATTAAAGAATGCAAATACTATACTTAGTATTAAAAAAGGTAATTTTAAAAATAAGAAAAAACCTATTGAATTAACACCATAAATTAAACCATTTACAAGACTTTGTACCATATTTTATATTGTTGCTAGAACTTCAATACTGTAGAAACTATTAATGCAAAAGTGGTAATTAGAACAATACATACTAAAATACCTACTAAATTTCACTTTAATGATTTTTTAATTTCTTCTGCATTACCATCTTTTCTCTTAGTTCATAAAACAACAATTTTTCCTATTAAAAAAACTAATGCTAATGAAAGAAGAATTAAACCAATTGTTGAAATTGGAGACACTATTGAACTAACTATTGACTTAGCAGCATTAGTTAAAGTATCACCTAGTTGTCCTGAGATATTACCAGCATTACCATCAGCAAATTGATTAGTTAGTGATGTAATCATTTTTTTATTCCTTTCTAAATATTTTTTTTAGCAATATTATTGTTCTAAAAAAGTTATTTGTTTTATTGTTTTTAAAGTTATGAAAACAATGATTTACTCCTTTGTTATATGTGGAATTGTTTTCATACATTAATATTATATGCATAATTTTAAAAAATGGAAATGGTTTCACAAAAAATAGCGTTATAATATTGATGTTAAAAAATACTTTTAATAAAAAAGGAAAAGAGCTTGTTCTTTGAAAATGCTACTATTTTTAATTGTTTTTCAGGTCATAAAGCACGATACAAAGTAAATGCAGGTAAAAACATTTAAAAATGGTTAAAATATTTGATTTTTATTAAGTTTTGTAGGATAACTTTGCAAATATTTTAAATAGTCCCAAATTTTAGCCCTTAATAAAGTAATACAAAGTATTACTTTGAATGGGAATAAAATGAGCTATGTAGTAGCATTTTATGATAACGTGTTTTAGGAAATGTTCTAAGTTTTATATAGCTTAGTTTTCTTTTGTTATATAGAGAATTAACATTCTTTTCTAATTGTTAATGGAATAAAAAAAAGTGTCTTAATAAGACACCATATATGAGATAGGGAAGATTATGCTATATCAAGCTGATATTATTGTTTATTATTTTGATGAGTTAGAAGAAAGGTTTAGAACTATAACCAGGTTAATAGAACATCCTGAATGAAAGGTCTTTAGAAGAGTAAAAAGAAAGTTCATAACTGAAAAAGGAGTGAAATATTTTAATCTTACTAGATATAAAGTTTATGATAAAGAGTTAGGTAAATATAGAACTTTTACTTATTATCATCACGAATATTTAAAAGAACTAAAAACTTCTAAATTCTCTTTAGAATTAAAAGATATAGCTATTAAGAACTATCTTTCAGGGAATAAGATTACTAATTTAACTTCTAAAAATTACCCTTCTAAGCAATTGATATATGCTTGAGTTAATAATGAAACTAAGTCAAATCCTGAAATTCAATTTAATAATGATAAACAATGAAACTTTATTAACAATCTTTGTGATTATTCTAATAATGTTTTATCTAAGCATAAGTATCTTTATGTTGAAATTGATGATGCTTTCTTTGAAACACAATTAAATCGTGCTAGTGTTTCTAAACGTAATAGGATGCTTAGATTTTACTTAGAAAAAGATCCAAGTACTAAGCGAGTAAAATATAAAAATGAGTTATTTTTCTTAGAAGATTCTAATACACCTAGCAAAGTTTCAATTAATTTTTTAGTTAATAAAATCAACCATATAAAAGATACACTTTATAACAAAGGTTTAAAAGTTGTAGTAAAAGGTGATGGAGCTAAATGGATTCAAAAATTAGCTAATTCAAAAGGTTATATTCCTGTTTTAGACAAGTTTCATTTTATGAAGCTTGCTTTTGAAACTTTTGGAGCAACAAAGAAAAAGAATAAAGAAAATAGCATTTTCTATGAAAAAGAGTATTTTTATAATCAAACTAATCTTTATCAAAATATTAAACAATCTATCAATAATAACAATATTAATGGCTTCAAACAAGTTTTAGATTTTATTAAAAATGATGTGATTAAGAAACTTGAAACTAAATTAACAAATAAAGTTAAGAAGTTTTTAAATTATGTTAAGAACAACTGAAATGGTATTTTTAATCTTGTTGTAGCTGAAGTAGATGTTAAATCTTCATCTGAAAGTTTTGTTAATAATTCGCTGAAAAGTTTAATTCATAAACGAAGTTCTAGATATAACATAGTCTCTATTGTTAAAAAGATTATGTTGTTAGGACCTAAAGATGTAGGTAAATATATATGTTGATAAGTTATATTACTATAAAGTAATTTAGCGTTAATCAACATTTATTTAAATAATGATTATCATTATAAGGTTTTACGCACTTTTTGATATAGTGTGTTATTTTTCTTTATCAATTATGAATTTTTGCTTTAAAATTACTTATTTTTAAGTATAATTTATGTATATGTTTCCATATTTATATGATAAAAACAAAATATAAAAATCGCTTCATTTTAAGCGATGATTAATTATAATAAAAATAGGAAGTAATTGCTATTTAAAGCAATCTCAAGTGACTCCAATTTTACTCACTCGAAAAAAGATAGAGATCAATATGATCATCATGCAAGAGATGCCGCTACAATTTCATTAATATCAAACAACACTAAATCATTATATAACACATTAAACATTGATAATGATGTAAATTACTTTATAACACCATCAAATGAAGTGGTTTGAGAAAGAACTTTAACAGGAGAAATTGTTACACAACCTTCTTTAAAAGAATTGCAACAATTTATTAAAGTTAATGAAATTGCAGATGTTATTAGTCAAAAAATTGGTAATAAATGATATGAATTAAAAAACGAAGTTAAATTTTCAAGAAAACCAAAACTCAAAAACAACACTGCATTATTTAATGACACATTATACTCTTATAAATTTGATGATAACAACAAAGATCAAATTGTTAAAATAGAAAAATTATCATTATATGATGAACAAAAAATAGCTAAATACTTTAAAAATGATATTGATGATAATGATTGTGAAAATTTACTTTTATATAATTCACATAGATTTAATTACAATAAGTTAAAAAGTATTTATAATGATGAACAATTTAAAGGTAAGAATCCATTTGTGATTTATATGAATCATTTAAAAACACTTACTAATTTACCAAAAGAAGTAAATTCTGAATTTATCGATAAAATGATTAATAATAAAAAATTTATCCTTTTTAATGATACATTTGATAAATATGAAATTATAAAGTACCTAAAATATAAATCTGATTCTAAAGATATAAATAATGTTAAGTTTAGAACCGTAAATAATAGCAATATAGGATTTTATGAATCATTTAATTCTCTAGGAGCCATAGTGTTAAGTAATGGCATCAACTTTAAGAAAATACCTATTAACTTTGAAATTATTAAATTCGGTTCAATAGATACAAATAAATTAACATTACAAGACATTGATCATAAATTGTTAGAAAAGTATATGAGCAAAAACAATATAGACAAAACTTATAAAACAGTTTGTATAGCTAAATCAGGTGATTTACTTGTATCTATCAATAAACTAAATGAAGTTGAATTTTTATACATTAGTTCATTCACAAGTTCAAATCAAAACATAGAATTAAAATTAATAAATCAAAAAACAGAAAAAAGAATAAGAAAATCTGTTGATCAGCTATTTAAAGGTACCAATTATATCCCTGTAGAAAAAACTATCTTAGGAAATTCGCTAAATGAAGTAAAAAATATTTGAGGAATAAAAAATAAATAGTATAATATATAAGTACAAAACTTATTGCTTACTCAAGTATTGTACGTCCTAAAATAAGACGCCATCATTATGGCTGTCGTATATGCCTGCATTTTGCAGGTTTTTTTATGCCTAAAAAAATAGTCGAAATATCAGATAGTACTTATGTCTCATTATTTTTGAATTCCTTAGTAGTTATTAAAGAAGGAAATAAAATCACAATTCCAATTAATGATATTGAGTGTCTTTTATTTACTAATTATCAAACAACATTATCAATTCCTTTGATCAATAAACTAGCTAATAATAATACAAATATTATTATTTGTAACTCTAAATATGAACCAAATGCCATTATTAGTAAAATAAATGGATATTATGATAATAAAGTTTTTATTAATCAAATTAATTGAGGCAATGAATTTAAAGGGACAATGTGAAAAGAAATCATTAAGTTAAAAATCATTAACTCAACTAAATTATTACATCATTTAAAACTTATTAATGATAAAGATATCGATAAACTAACTTCTTATTGATCAAGCGTGAAAGATTATGACATCACTAATAGAGAAGGTCATGCAGCAAAATTATATTTTAAAAATTTGTTTGGTGATAAGTTTAAAAGAGATGATGAAAAAGAGTTGAAAAACAAATTTCTAAATTATGGTTATATAGTGCTTATGAGTTTTGTAGCTAGAAGCATTATCAAAAAGGGTTTAGATAATAGAATTGGATTATTTCATAAAAGTTATAGCAATAATTTTGCTTTAGCGTGTGACTTAATGGAACCATTTAGATGTATTGTTGATCAACTTGTTTATCAACAATTTTATTTAAATGAATTTTGTGATTTTGCAGAATATAAGCAAGAAGTTTATTTAATGTTTTTGAAAAATATCATCGTCAATCAGAAACAAATTAAATTAGTTGATTATATTGAAACTATAATTCAAAAATTAATCAATAATGAATCTATAAAAGATTTATACATTGAGTTTAACTAAAACTAGATATATGAGAATTATAGTAATGTATGATATATCTACTGATGATGACAATGTCAAAAACTACACTAAATTCAGAAACAATTTATTATCTTTAGGATATTGTATGATGCAATATTCCATATATGTTAAATGCATTGGTAGTTCAAGTATGTTTGTAAACGAAAAGAATAAGTTAAAACGAATTATTCCAAATATATCCAATATTAGAGTTTTATTAATAACAGAAAAACAATATCAAGAAATAGAATTTTTAAGTGGTGAAAAATCAATGAATGAATATTATAATGGAGAGGAGAAATACATTAAACTATAATGATTAACATCAAAACTAATTCAATAAATTTTAATAATCAATTTCAAGATATTATATGTATTGATACAAGTGATTGTAATTTATTTTTAAAACAAATTTATAACTATGAATTTTATACTCAAGAACCAAGCATTGAGATCAATAACCAAAATTATTCAATCAATGAATTATTTATAATAAATGATTTAACTATGGTGAACACTTTATATTCGTTTAATTCTAAAAATATATTAATGAGCTTAATTAATTCAAACAATAGCTGAGAACAAAGTAAAATATTAAATTTAAATACTTTAGAGCAAATTAAAAATGATATTAATCAAACTATTGGTAAAGAATTACTATCAATTAATTCTAATCTTTCAAAAATGATGAAAGTTATATTCGAGCTTGAAGAACACCAATTTATCAATAAAGATATTTTAATCAAATGGTTAACTTTAAACAAAAATAAAAATAAACAAACCATTATATTTAACAACTATTCCAATATCAAAATTAGTGATTTAGTCCCTTTTATTCATAGCTATAACTTTATTATTTTAACTAATGATTTTAGAATGCATTGTAGCAATTTTGATGAACTAGAACTTGTATCATTTGTAAATAAAAACAATATAGTAACAATTCAATCTAAAGATTCTATTATTAATTGGATGGAAAACTATTTTAAAGAGAAAATAAACGATTCAGATTTTGAAAAATATTTCAAAATTGATGATGTAGATTCAAAAATAATGACTTTTTTACTTAAAAAAGAAATTTTTTCTTAAAAATGACGTTTTAGGATAGTACAATATTTGAGTAAGCAATAACTTTTAAAGAAGTTAATAAAACATTTAGGTTGTTTTAGGATAGTACAATATTTGAGTAAGCAATAACAAAAATCTTTTAAGGTTCCCCACGAATTGTGTTTTAGGATAGTACAATATTTGAGTAAGCAATAACACATTGCAGTACTTTCGTCAAAAGTACGGTGTTTTAGGATAGTACAATATTTGAGTAAGCAATAACCACTATCAAGTGAAAACATACCGTTTAAGAGTTTTAGGATAGTACAATATTTGAGTAAGCAATAACAAACAAATAAAAGGTATAAAAGTGATTTGGGTTTTAGGATAGTACAATATTTGAGTAAGCAATAACATGGTTCATTACCTAATAATGCGGACATATGTTTTAGGATAGTACAATATTTGAGTAAGCAATAACAGAATTTTGCAGATGTTGAGAAGTGGTACCGTTTTAGGATAGTACAATATTTGAGTAAGCAATAACATAAAAAAGTATTATGAGACTTATTTGGTGGTTTTAGGATAGTACAATATTTGAGTAAGCAATAACAACGTTAATAATTAAATCGGGTGTATATTCGTTTTAGGATAGTACAATATTTGAGTAAGCAATAACAGCGAAAAGGAAGCGGACGAACTTAATAAAGTTTTAGGATAGTACAATATTTGAGTAAGCAATAACGTAAATTTTTCAATAAGCAAGGTTATAAATGTTTTAGGATAGTACAATATTTGAGTAAGCAATAACCTTTTAATCATTCTTCAAATTTGGGTTTAGGTTTTAGGATAGTACAATATTTGAGTAAGCAATAACATTGCATCGGATAATAACAGCTGAAGTGTGATTTTAGGATAGTACAATATTTGAGTAAGCAATAACAGAAACTTTTAAAATAATAATTTTCCCTAGGTTTTAGGATAGTACAATATTTGAGTAAGCAATAATCTGATCGTAATGGTAATATTAACAGCAATTGTTTTAGGATAGTACAATATTTGAGTAAGCAATAATATTATTAATTAACTCAATAGGTTTTGAATTGTTTTAGGATAGTGCAATATTTGAGTAAGCAATAATCAGGACTTAAAAAGACTGTTTTACCACCAAGTTTTAGGATAGTACAATATTTGAGTAAGCAATAATATTTTAGTGTAGTTGAAAATGGTTCCGAGAGTTTTAGGATAGTACAATATTTGAGTAAGCAATAATATTATTAATTAACTCAATAGGTTTTGAATTGTTTTAGGATAGTGCAATATTTGAGTAAGCAATAATCAGGACTTAAAAAGACTGTTTTACCACCAAGTTTTAGGATAGTACAATATTTGAGTAAGCAATAATATTTTAGTGTAGTTGAAAATGGTTCCGAGAGTTTTAGGATAGTACAATATTTGAGTAAGCAATAATATATTCTTTCAGGTTATATTCAAGCAATTAGTTTTAGGATAGTACAATATTTGAGTAAGCAATATACTATAAGAATAAATTTGTTTCTATTTATTTTAGATAATTAAAAACTCAAAAACTAATTTATTTTAGTTTTTGAGTTTTTAATTTAGCGTTTTTCTAATATAATCGAACTTAAAATTTTAAGACTACCATATTTTGGCAATGATCTAATATCCCTGAGTTTCCAAGTTTTAACAAAAAACGATAAAAAGAGCATTTTATTGCTCTTTTTTTAACTTTTTCAAAAATTTACATTGTAATTTAAGGTTTTTGAGTTTCTAATATCTTTTTGATAATAGCAAAATCATTTAAATATTGCATATTATCTTTATTTTCTATTAATTTTTCAGTGATAATTTTTGAATTTATCACTTCAACATATTTATTAGCACTTAAAATTGCTTTTATTAATCTTGTGTTAGTAAATCTTTCGTTTTTAACACCTAATACAGGTTCTAAGTTTTTATTTACTAAAGTTAGTAAATATCTCATAAGAACCAATGATATAAAGCATAAAAGAAAATATCCTTCAATGTGTTTGTCACTTCGCACATACACAGGTCTGATTCTTAAAGCGTTTTTTAATGTTCTAAAGTTTTCTTCAACTTGTCATTGTTTTGCATATAAATCAACAACATCTTGAACTGTAAGATCGTGTCTTGATGTTTCGTAAGCGTATAAACCATCAAACTTTTTATCTCTCTCGATTTTTTCATAATCTAACTTGTATGAAGTTGTTTTACCATTTTCAATTTCTTTAAAGAATTTGTATTTTTTACCAGCAAGCAAATCAGCTTGAGCAACAATACCATTTTTAGCTTTTTTATTGAAATTATCAATAAGAATTTGTCTATCTTGTTTATCTTTTTTAGCACGTTTTTCACTATAAGTTATTATTCTACGTCTAGTTCTTCCGTTTGGACGTTTTTTCTGTCATAGCGATTCATAAGTTTCTTCTTTAAATTTAAAATTATCTAAATCAACATATCCTTCAGGATCTTGAGCGAATAATTTAGTTCTTTTAGTAGCGATTTTTAATCTGTAAGAGATTATAAAATCTATATTATTTTGTTCTAGAAATCTAATGTTTTTATTAGTACTCATTCCTCTATCAGCAATTATTGTAACCATTCTAACATTGTAAATTTTCTTGATTTCATTGATAAATGGAATGAAAGTATTTGGATCAGCTGTATTACCTTTAAATAATTTGTAATGGATTGGAATACCATTTTCATCAGTGATTAAACCTACTACAATTTGATCTTCTTTGAATTTTCCATCTTTTGAATATCCTGGATGTTTAAGTCCTAAACTTGTAAAAGTCTCAAAATATACAGTTGATGAATCAAATCACATTACATCAACAGATCTTAGGTTTTTAGAAATTAACGAATTATTGATGTTTTTTAAAATAGTTGTTTTATTATCTGAAAGATAATCTAAAGAGTTGTAAAATGTAGTCTTTTTTGAATCAAATTCAATTTCATAATCAGGAATACTTTCAAAAGTTTTAATAAGACTTTGTTGTTTTAGGATACGTGTTGAAATTATAAATTTCAATATTTTTATTAATTCTTTTGATCTTGTTTCTTTTGTCTTCTCAAAAATATCCAAGTCATCAATTGTGTTAAATAAAACTTGATGACCATAATTAACAACTTTTGATTCAACAACTGAATTTTTAAGAACTTTATTTACTTCTTGCAAAATTTTGTCTTTAGGTCATTCAGGATCTCAACTAACACAAGCTTCTTTTAAGAGATTAATTGGGTCTTTTGTAGATTTTTCTAATTTTTCTAAATTCCCCAAACCAATACTTCTCTTATAACCTCTAGCATGACCATTTGAGATAGCTGCTGTGATGTAGTATGTGTCTTTTCTTTTACTTCTAACAATAATTCACTTTTCTTTTTTCATACTCCTAATTATACCATAATTACAATGTAATTATGTGGAAAAAATAATTTTTTTACTATACGTAGTATAGTAAGTGTGGAAAAGTGCTAAAAAATTGGTCAAAACTTGGAAACACAGGATAATACCATTTCAACTTATATTTACATTTGTATTAATTTTATCAACTAGTTTATTAATAGAATTAATTTTTAACATTTGAATTATTTGATGGAAGTTATATAAAATAAAGTTGTTTAAAGAAACATTTTTTAAATATCATTCAAATCATATTAAGATATTTTGAATTTTACTTTATTTTAATATCAAGATTATATTTAAATAAAAAAGTATTAATTAAGGTTTATTTTTTAAACTTAGGGAAATTTAGTTTTCAATTTGTATTAAATACTCTTGTAGAAACTTGAATAAAGTTATTTGAATCAAGATTTTGTAATATTTCTACTATAAATTTATATGACTCAATATTATATGCAAGAAAATCAGGTAGATTATCATATTTTTGTTGTTTATTTAATATAAAAGCACAATGAACTCATTTATTAAATACTGTTTGAGTATGTTTAATTAAACCATTTAAAGTTTTATCAAAATCTATTTTGAACTTATGTAATACATACTTATTTATATGATCATTATCTAGAACAACATTTTTATAAAAACTTTTTCCTGGTACTTTTTGTGTGATAATACTAAAAATAGAATATTCACCTATAAAACCTTTAATTATATTTTTAACTAATTCCATATTTAAAACTTCGTTCATATTAAACTCATCTAAATAAATGATTCCTAAACTTCTAAATCAATTAAGTAATTTAACTATTGAATTTAATTGTTTAGAACTACTATCTAATGCGTTATTATCAGCTACATAAGTTATATTATCATTTGAATAAGAAAATGTAATATTGTTTTTGCAACTTTCTATTAAAAATGTTAAGTAATCGATAAATATAATGTTAATGATATATTGACTTAGGTTTCTTAAATTAGAATAAATTACATTAAATTGAAAGTTATTGTTAATGATTAACTCTTCATTTTGTTTTAAAATTTCATTAATAAATGTTTCACCTTTAAATTTAACAGAATACTCACACATATTATTTATCTCATCATTCATCAATCTTTTATCTCTTATTAAGTCATTAGTTTCAATATTAGTTTTTTTGATTAATTTAGATAATTTATATAAGTTTTTGTTATTAAATTTAAAGATATCTTGAATAACATCCACTAATGCAAAATCCTTTCTTTTAAATTGAATAGTTGCAAAGAAAATATCACCAACAAGCTCAAAATTAATGTTTTTAGTTGTTTTTAATAAATCTTTTTCATCTAATTTAATTAAGAATTCAAAGATTGAATTAGTTTTAACATCATCATCTGCTTTGTGTTTATTAACTCACATTCTTTGCTCACTATCAAACTCTAAATCAATGATTTCTTTTAAGTTATATGCATTTTTAACTTTTAAATTAGAATAACCAATATTTAAAAAAGTGTTTAAGTTGCTTTTTGAATATTTAGAAACCTTGTTCTCATAACAAAACTCGTGAAAGTATGTTTTATAAACATTAGAGTAATCTTTATATAAATCATTTTTTCTCTGAAAAGATAATCTTGTTTCTAATGTACTATAATCCTTTTCATAACTTCATTCACTTTGACTAAAAGCTTGATACAAAAAGCAAGATTCCTTATAATCCTTATAGAACTCTTTTATAGTTTTACCAAATTTATTAAAGATATAATCTTTGTATTTAGCCAACTCATCAAGAGTTTTAATATTGTTTTCAACCATTGAAGTAAAAACGTTAGATAAATAAATTCCTTTATTATAAGTGGTTTTTAAATTAATTTCAGGAGTGAAAATATTATTAGAGACAATATTGTTAATTAATGTTTTATCAATATATTTAATATTAACTTCGTTAATGATATTGTTTTCTACATTTTTAAGATATTCATTAATTTCATCTAATTTATCAATATCTTCTTCGATTGTAGTAAAACCAAAATCAAATATATCTTGGTATTTTTCTTTTTGGTAAAGGAATTTTAAAATTAACACTCTTCTGTTTCCATCAACTACAATATCATTACCATTTTCATCTTGATAAACATAAATGTTTTCATTTGGATATCATTTATCTTTTAAAGATAAAAATAACTTATAAAACGCATTAACATCATAGTTGATAAGTTCTCAAATGATATCATCATCTATTTTATCTTTTAAAATGGTATTTTTAAACTTGTCATACTTTTGATTTTTATCTAAAAATTCTTTTAAAAAGTCTTTAGTAAAGTAGTTTTGCTCTGCTGTTCTAAAGTCAATTAATGATAATTTAAGATTTTTTAATTGTTCCAATGTCATAATTACTCCCCTAATTATTAAAATAAATGTATAAGGTTATTTAATATAATTTAATTTATTAAATTATATTAAATTTTAGAACAATATAAATAAATATACAAAAAATCACCTTAAGGTTAAAAGGTGATTTTTTAATATTTTAAAAGAAATAGATGTTATCGATTTTAATATTAAAAACTTATATATGAGTTTTAAAAATATTTTTTATTTCTATTATTCTGTTCCTTCATCGCTAATCCCAATATAATCTTTTAAAAAGATATCTCAAAGAATTTTAGGTACTGAATAAGTGTTATAGTCGTTTTCATATTGTTTTATGGTTGTTATAAAAGCACATAATCAGTCAAATTTTTCTTTGTACTTTTTAACGTTATTAAAACTCCCTTTTTGAAATTCTTTAATTAAGATTTCTTCATTAAAATCTTTATATTTTTCTTTGAATAGAATTTCAATCATTTTATCTAACTTATCACGTGTAATATCTACTTTTTCAATACTATCATCATTATAAATTTCAAATTCCTTAATTAATTCTTGTCTTTCTACATTAGTTGTTTTATCACTTCATCATCTAAAATCAAAATCACTATAATGATCTGGTATTTCATTATAATCATATGAAGAAAGTTTTTCAAATTTTGATATATAGTATTTTCTATCTTCATCATCACTTACTTTTAATAATAAGTTTTTTAAGATATATAAATAATCATTAAGCACATCGTCTAATTTTTCAAAGTTTTTAATAAAATTTCTCATAAAAGAATTTGTGATTTGTTTGGGATTTGGATTTTGTTTGTAATATCCATTTTTTATTCAATAATTTTTAATATTTATTAAACTTTTTGCTACAGCTCATTCTTCTCATTGTAATCCAAAATTAAAAAGTAAATTTTCCTTAAAAATTACATCCTTTTTATCTTTGTTATTAAGGTATTTTTTAGCTGCATATAAAAATATATGTTTATATTCTTCATTATTATGTTCAATGATTTTTGTATCGTAATTGCTGTCATTATACTTAGGTCAATCAAATGGTCCAATTTTATCTAAATTCATTAATACACCATTATTAAACAATTCATTAATAATGTTTCTTAACTCATCATCTACTAATTTTAAATAATCTTCTGCTTTTATTTCTAAATCAACATTTAGACTAACATTTAAATCATTAAATTCTTTTTCTTTTTCTAGTAATCAGGCTATGTTTTTATTAATTTCATTTAACCTTTTTACATAATCATTACTATGAGTTTTTTCAATATGATTGTTTTCATCAGGATGATTGTCAAATCCAAACTCTGTATCAACAAATAAACGATTATCTAGAACTAATCATCATCAATTACTATGATCACCTTTTTCATAATAATCTTTAATATCACTAAAATTGAAATTTCTTGCATTGCCGTCTAATTTCTTTGTCATCTTAATAAATTGTAATTTTGGATTAAGACCATTTAATTCTTTAGAATTATCATTATTGATAACATATCAAGCTTTTTGCATTATTTTTTTAATAGCCTCATCCTTAATTTTAGAAACCAATGAAAAGTTTATATTATTGAATCAACGATTTGATAATGCAAAATACATAACATCATTACTTTGTCAATCTAAAACCTTAGGAATTGAATTTGAAAATTCAGCAAATTCTTCAAATAATTCTTTACCATTAAATTTACTATAAAAGTTTAAGAAGTATCAAACTTTATAAACGCTTAACATTTTTTCATATTTTTCTTCTTGAGAAAAAGCGTTTCAAAGATCATTAAATCTTCAAGCTGACATATTTCCATCATAACTAAACTCTAAATATTTATCAAAAGCTTCTAAGGTATTTATTAATTCTTGTAATGTGGTTTCTGCTGTTGGTACTTTATATTCATTAATCTTTATTCGCACAGGGTTTAAAAGTGTGTTTTCATCAATAGTTTTAATTTTATTAGGTTCTTTTAAAGAAATTTTTTCTTCTTTATTTCTTACATCAAAAATAAATTGTCCATAATATTCTAAATAACCTTTTAAATTTATTAAAAAATCTGGAATTCTATAATTGGCTCTATTTTTTAAGTCTTTATAATTTGAAAAACGATTTACATATGCTGTTATTGGATTATTACCCATATGTAAAGGTTTTGTCTCATATGTATTTAAATAATCACAACTTCTATCGTATCAAATGTTATTTATTTCACCTGATTTTGCAGCTTGAATAAAATCTATTTTTTGAATATTTTCTGCTTCTAAAGGTAAAGGGATTTTGACTTTAATATCATCTTTTTCAACTTCTAAAGTAATATTTTTGTTTCTTAAACCATTAGGAGTATATAAATCACTTACTATTCTAACTTTTAATTTATTATTTAAATCATCAACATTTGATAAATCTAATTTTTTATCTGTTGGGAAAGAAAAATCAATCATCTCATTAGGAATAATTAATAAATCTTCTAAAGGGTTAAAAGTATTATTTCCTTTTCTAACTTCTTCAGCTAATTTGTTTGATAATCTAATTGAATTATCTTTTAATACTTCATTAATAAAATAATTTTTTAATTCTTCTTGTTTATCTAAAACAATTGACAAACTAGTATTAGATGTATTATTATTTAAATTTTCAATAGGTTTAGTTTTAAGCTCATTATCTTTCTTATTACTACATCCAATAGCAACCCCAGTTGTTGTAATAACAATTGGAGCTACTATTGCTATTGGAAAGATTATTTTTCATTTCTTTTTCATTATATTTATCTCCTTAATAAAAAAATGTTAGTTCATTAATCTAAAAACATATTTTTAGGTTAATGAACTAATTGTTTAAATTGTTTGTTTTTTAAATAAAAAACCATAAAGTAGTTATGGTTAATCAATATTAGTTATTGCATACATCTATTTTACCACAATATGAAAACGTTTCCATATTATTATTAATTGATTTTTGGTAAAGGAAAGAAATAAATTAGTATTTAAAATAACGCACCCAAAGTGATATATTTTTGGATACATTATTTAATTAATAAAAAGTAATTAAACAGCTTTAAAAGTTGGTTTAAACTCAAAACAAAACAAAAAAAATCACTCTTTAATTTAAGAGTGATTTTACTTTAGTTTTATTAATTAGATTAAATGAATTAACAACTTTAAATAGTTCTTTTGAACTATTTATAAAGTTAGTTATGTTTAATTTTGATAACATATATAAAATTCATTTATAAACTTTGATATTTTCTTCCATAAACTCAATTAAGTCATTATATTTATCTTGATTAGCTATTAAAAAAGCACAATGAACTCATTTGTTTAAAACATTAGTTGTAGCAAAAATTAATTTAGGTAATAATAACATTAAATCTAAATTGAATTTTTCCTTAACATAGTTATTAAAATCTGGATTATCAACAACAACCATATCAAAGAAATTTTGAGTAATAGTGAATTGAGTCAATATGGTATATTCTTTATTATATTTTCCTAAGAAGCTTTGAGTAATAGCAGAAACAAGGTTCTTATTAAAAACATCATCTAACATATTGTTTTGTATAACTTTTTTATTTAATTTATAAATATAATTTAAGATTTTTATTCTAGATTCTAAATGTTCTTCATTAATCTGGTTTTTTACTAAAATTATTTTCTTATTCATAACTTTAATAGGTTTATCATTTCTTAAAGTGATTAAGAATTTTAAATAATCTAAGTAAATAACATTGATAATATATTGAATAATAGATCTTAAGTTAGAATATAAAACATTAAACAAGAAATTATTATTTATTAATAAATCATCATTTTGTTCAAGAAGAAAATGTAAAAACTTTTCTTCTTGAAATTTATTTTGAAATTTATTAATATCTTCTATTTCATCATTGATTCTTATTTTAGTTCAAATAAGATCTTCAATTTCAACTTGTTGTTCATCAACCATATTATGTAATTTCTTTAAGTTATCAGAGTTAAATTTAAAAATATCTTGAATGACATCAGCTAATTTAAATTCTTTTTTAGGTAAGTGAACATATCTAAAAAATAAATTAGATAATTCATCAGGATTTATCTTTTTACTAGTAGTTAATAAATTTTCTTTATCTAATTCTAAAATAAATTTAAATAAAGAATACATAGTCTTTTGTTTGTCATCTTCTAATATGTTAAGTCATTGTCTTAAGTCATCATTAAATTGGAATTTGATTAAATCATCGAATTTATAATCGTTTTTTGTTAAACTTAATCCTGCATAACCATATTTAAAATATCAATTAACGTTATTTAGTGTGAATTTAGACACTTTATTTGAAAAGCAAAAGCTATAAAAACGGTTCTTGTATGAGTTGTATTCTTGGTATGGGTCTTTAGAAAGAACAAAAAGCATATTTTCGTCATCATATCAACCATAACCATTATCTTCATCTTCGATTCAATCAGTTTTTAAGAAAGTTTGATATAAAAAACAAGCATCTTGATAGTCTTTGAAGAATTCTTTTGCATCTTTTTTAAATGGGTTAAAGATTTTTGCTTCATATTCTTTGTATTGTTCAAGTGTTTTAATACCTTTTTCAATAAAAGTTGAAAAAATATTAAATAAATAAATTCCTTTGTTGTAAGAAAGTTTAAGTTTTTCACGGTCTGGGAACATATTTTCTAGAAGAATACTTTGGATATCTTGTTCATTTACATATTCAAACTTTACTTGTTCTATTAATTTTGAGTCATTAGAAAATTTTTTAAGTTTTTCAATGATTTCAAACCATAAGTTATTATTTTTTCAATCATAAACTCAATCATAGTCATTCATAAATTTTAACTTTTTGAGTTTATATAACAACATTAAAATCAATGCTCTTTTATTACCATCAACAATGATTTCATTACCTTGTTTATCTTTATAAACTTTAATGGTTTCTCTAGGGTCTCACTTTGATGAAATAGAATCAAAAAGTTTGTTAAATAAAACAGTATCTGTATATGCAATTACTCCAATAATATTGTTAATTCTATTGCTATTTTCTTCGTTATTTGGATCTAAATAACGCTCATTTACCTTTAAAAACTCTTTAGTATAGTCTAAATCGATAATGTTTCTTGCTGCTACTCTAAAATCTGTTAAAGAGAATTTAAGGTTGTTTAATTGTTCTAAGGTCATCATCACTCCTAATTATTAATATGAATATATTATTAATATGAATATATAAGGTTATTTAATATAATTTAATATATTAAATTATATTAAATTCTTTAATAATGTCAATCATTAAAGTGAAATCTATTTATTTTATTAAGATAATAAAACCACTTAGTAGTTAATCTAAGTGGTTGATGATTTAATTAAATAGATTTTTCCAGCAGATTTAAACAATTCTTTAGATGTGTTAGAAAAGTTTTTAACATTAATTGTTTTTAACATATTAAGTATATTTTTATAGGTGAATATATTAAGTTTTAAAAAAGCTACTAGATCTGCATAACTATCATAATTAGTGATTAAGAACGAACAATGAACCCACTTATTTAGTACTTGTTTAGTATCATTGATTAAAGATGGTATTAAGGTATTAAAATCTAAATTAAACTTGTCTTTAACATATTGAACAAAATCATTATTATTTTCCACTACTTCTTCATAGAATTTAGTAGTTATAGTCATTTGTGTTGCGGGTGTGAAGTTTTTATCATAGCTTCCAAAGAAACTTCTAGTAATATTAGAAATAATTTTATCATTGTAAAAACCACTTAAATTATAAGGCTCATCTAATTTCAAACCTGTTAATTGTAAGTTAAAATTACAAATTCTTAATTTAGAAGCTAAATGGGTATATTCAAAAAGAAGAGTTGGGTCAGCTATCTCAAATTTTTTATTTCCTTTTATATTAACTAAATTAATATCATTTTCAATTTCCTTAGTAAGAAATGTTAAATAATCAAGGTAAATAATATTAATAATATATTGGATAATAGCTCTTAAATTAGAATAAAAGACATTAAATTGAAAGTTATTATTAGATAATAACTCTTCATTTTGTTTTAACAAGTAATTAATAAACGAATCACTTTTTAAATGACTAGAGAATTTATTAATGCGAGAAACACCATCATTAATTCTTTGTTTAAGATAGATTAGATCGTGAATTTTGGTTTGATTTAAATCAACTAAATCTTCTAATTTACTTAAATTTTTTGCATCCAATTTAAATATTTCTTGGATAATGTCTTTAATTTCGAACTGTTTTCTTTTTAAATTAACGTGTCTATAAAAATATTCTGTTAATGTTGTAGGTTCAATGGTTCTGGTTGTTTTTAATAACTCGTCTCTATCTAATTCGTGAATGAAATTAAAAATAGATTCTGTTTTTTTGTAGTCATCTTTTTGACAAATGTTAATTCATTTTCTTGACTCAGTATCAAATTCAAACTTAATTACTTGATCAAATTTATAAGTGTTAGGAAAAAAGTTCTCTCTATAACCATATTTTAAATATCACATTATATTATTCATTGCATATTTAGAAACCTTATTTTCATAACAAAAATTGTAAAATAACTTTTTAAATACTTCATAATCATTATAAAAATCTTTAAAAAAGACTCAATCAAATGATAAAGGTTCAATATAGCAAAATTTATCATCTGGACAAGTAAGAGTAGATTGAAATACTTGATATAAGAAGCAAGCTTCTTTATAATCTTTGAAAAAGTCCTTTGCATCTTTATTAAATGGGTTAAAAATAAATGCTTGGTTTGCTTTGTATTGTTCAAGGGTTTTAATATCATTTTCAATAAAGGTTGAAAAGATATTAAATAAGTAAATACCTTTATTGTAGTTAGTTTTTAATTGTTCTTTTAAAGGGAATAGGTTATTTAAAATAGTTGAATGAATTTCATCTTTTTTAAGATATTCAATTTCAACTTGATTAAGCAAATCATTAGTAAGATTAAACTTATTAATCTTATCTTTAATATCAAATAAAACACCAAGATCTTTATCTTCTACCCTAAAATTGTAATTATAGTAAGAATAATCAGCTCAATCAACTAGATCTTTGGTTTTATATAAAAGCATTAAGATTAATGCTCTAACATTACCATCAACAATTAAATCATTACCATTATCATCTTGATAAACTTTAATGGTTTCTTTAACGTCTCATTTAGTCAAAATAGAATTTAAAAGTTTATCAAAAAGATAAAAATCTTTATAGATCATTTGACCTATATTAAAGTTTAATTTTCTAGTGTATTCATTTGCTGATTTATATAATTCATTTTCTTGTAAAAACTCATTTGTTAAATTGAAGTTAAACAAGTTTTTGTTTGCGATTTTAAAGTTAATAAGTGAAAGTTTAAGGTTATTTAATTGTTCTAAGGTCATTGTATTTACTCCTTAATTATGATGTGAATTTGTTAATGTTTTGTTGTTTAATTTAGTTAATTAAATTATATAAAAATCTAAGTTTTAGATCATTAGAAACATCAAAATCTTGATCTATTAGATAAAAGGTTTTTAGGTCATTTAAAGAGCTTTTAAAAAGCTTGTAAAGCGTTTTTAAACTCTAAAAGTAATTTATTACCATTAATATGTTTTAAGTGCTTTAAAACGCATTTAAACCCTTATTAAGTATTAAAAAACCACCTAGTAGGTGGTTTTTGTATCTAAATTAACCTAAATAGTTTTTAGGTCTTTTTCAGTTTAAAGCAGAATCAAAATCACTATCAATTGGGTCATTTTTGTGTAATTTACGATATTCTTTAGCTTCTTCTCTTGTTATAATTTTAGGTAAAAAAGGTTTTTCTTTAGTAAAATCAACTCCTACTCAAGAAGGACCATTAGCATAGATGCTTCTAGGTAAATATGGATATTCATATTCATCAGGGTTAGGATAGTTAATAATAGTTAAAATATATGAATCAGGAGTTAATTTATAATTAGCAATAATGTAATCATCATTTCTTTCAAAGATTAATCTATTAGGGTTCATTTCAAAAGTTTCAAAACCATTAGTTGTTTGTAATTTGTTTAATTTGATAATAACGTCATATGCTTTTCTAGTGTTATCACGAAAATCTGTATTAGTTAAATCAACAACTTTTCATCTTCCATCTAAAAATACTTCATTTCAAGCGTGAGCTGCATCTTGACCATTTTTATTAGTAATTCCACCTACTATTCTTACAGGTATATTTAATAAAGTTAAAGCAATAGATAAATTTCTACTATAACCAACACATTCAATGCTTCTTGTATCTTGATCAAATATTGTTGTTGGATTAGATACTCCTTTACCATTAGAATAAAAATCTCCATAACCAAAACTTAAACCACTATCACCTGGGTAATAATAAGTATTAGTACAAATATAAAACATTACAGCTTTTACTTTTTGTTCATCAGTTCAATTTTTATCAATGATTTTAGGTAATATTTCTTTTCATTTTTTAAATCACTCTTTGTATTCATTTAATGGATTGATCAACATATGTTTATTATTTTTAAATCACTCTTTGTATTCATCATTGTTTTTGAGCTTATTTAATTTTGTTGGATTTAAATGTTCTTTATGAAATTCCATAAAACTAGAATTAAAGAAATTGGGTTGAGAAAATAATAAATTAGCTAATATATTCTCTGAAGGAGATATCAAAGTACCTTTGTTTTCGTTTAACCTAAACTTAGAATCTATATTAACATAATTTACATATTTTTTATAATCACTTTCATTTCAATAAACTAATTGAGAAAATGGTAAATAATAACCATACTTAAATGATATGTCACTAATATTATTTACAAATAAGTCCCCATATGAAAATTTTATATTTTTATTTAAAGTATTAAAATAATTTTGATTTTTTATCATAAAATCTTTATAAAAACTTTCGATATATTTAGATCTAATTTCGAAACCAAAAGTTCAATTTGAATATTCACTTGGTTCATTATTTAAATCCCCAGTTTCTTCAAAAATAAAATTAGTTCTATTTTGTAAATACCTAGCTATTGAAGGATTAGAAGCTTCATATTTTTTATAATCATTTAAAGCAATAACTTCATTATCATTTATTTCTCCAATACTATTATTCATATTTATAACCATTGATTGAATTTCGGGTGAGTTATAATATTTAATTCAACTAGTAAAGTATTTGTAATTTAAAAAAAGGTCTTTAGTTTCATTATCTTTACCATATTCTTGAATTTCGGGTGAGATTTTGGGGGAGATTAATGTTTGATTTTTTTCATAATCAAAATAAAATAATTCACCTTTTTCTCTTAGGCCAGTAATAGGAACTTCAGTACTAGAGTATCGAGCAAATACTCCATTATCGATAAAAGAATCTTGAATTTTGGGGGAGATTTTGGGGGAGATTAATTCTGTTTCTTCTAATGAAAAAACATAATCACTTGGTTTTTGTTGAAAATAAGAACTTGAATCATCAAAATCATATGCCAATCCACCACTTGAAGGACTTTGAAAATAACTTCTTCAACCTGTAAAAATTATTTTTATCATCTCAATAAAAAAGTCAATTCTTTTATTGATTTGCCAAAATAATTCACCATTTTTGTTGTAATATTCTTTAATTTTATTTAGTTCATAAATATAATATTGTCATTTTATTTGTTGTTCTAAAGGTATTTCTATATTAATAATTTTATTTTGTTTTTTATTAAAAAATAAATCATAAGGAGTAAGGTCCATTCCAAAATTATCATCTGGGTTATTGTTTTTAAATTGTACAAATTCTTGTCAATGTTGTTCGTTTAAATATCCATTTTCTTGTTGAATAAAATCTTTAATTTTATTTAGTTTATCTAAATAAGTCTCTTGGTTTATTTGATTTAATTGATTAATATAATTATCAACACTAATATTAGAAGTAATTTCTTGTTTTAATTGATAAATTTTAGCATTTAATGCTTTTTCATTAAATCTAGTTGGTTGTAAATTAGAAACAAAATCATTAAATTCATTTTGTTTTGTAATTAAATTATTGTATTTAGAAATTCAATTGTTAATGTCATTTGTTTTTTGCAATATTTGAGATTTGGTATCGTTATGATTAAGATATCAATTTTGTTGTTCAAAAGTATTTTTTTCATTTTGGTTAATAATCTTTTCAAGATTTAAACTTCTATATTCTTTTATTTTTGAGTCTAAATTTTTATATAAAGTATCAAATTCTTGTTTTTCTAATTCTTTATTAAATTCCTGTTTTAACTCTTCTAATTGAGTTTTAACAACATCAATCTTATTTAAATTTAAATTACTATTAATTGCATTTTTTAAATAAATAATAGTGAAATTATCTTTTGAAGGTTTATCTTTAATTGCATCAAATTCTTGTTTCAATTCTTCTTTAGTTTGGTTATATGTTAAACATAATTGTTTTAATTTTTGAATTTGTGTATCTATGTCGTTTAAATCATTGTTTTGTAATTTATTAATAATAATAGAGTATAATGTCGAAACATTTTGTTGATTTAATCAAGTAGTTATGTTTGGGTTTTTAATTTGATTTAAATAATTTTGTTTGGTTTGAATTTTAGTATTCAAAATTTGATTTAAATGATTAATTTTGTTAGTTAGGTTATTAATATTATTTGTCTGTAAATCGTTGGAAATCTCTTGTTGAAGGGTTTTGACTTCTTCATCATTTAATCAGTCATTATGAGTGGTGATTAGGTTTTGAAAGTTATTTGTTAAATCTTGTTTATATTGTAAAAAAGATTGTTTTTCCTGGTATTTAGTTAAACATAATTGTTGTAATTTTTGAATTAAGTTTGTTATTTGGTTTAAATCATTATTTTGAAGTTGATTAACAATTTGATGATATAAAGATTTAACTTCCATATCATCTAATCAAGTAGTTATGTTGGGGTTTTCAATTTGATTTAAATAATTTTGTTTGGTTTGAATTTTAGTATTCAAAATTTGATTTAAATGATTAATTTTGTTCTTTAGGTTATTGATATCATTTGTTTGTAAATCGTTGAAAATCTCTTGTTGAAGGGTTTTGACTTCTTCATCATTTAATCAGTCATTATGAGTGGTGATTAGGTTTTGAAAGTTATTTGTTAAATCTTGTTTATATTGTAAAAAAGATTGTTTTTTCTTATTTTTTATACCTACAATAGTTGAAGGAACAATGATTGTAGTAATTCCTAATGTAGTAATTAAAGGGATTCAAAGTTTTTTAGATTTAATAAATGGTGTTTGTGTTTGAAGATGAATTTTATCAATATTTTTTGCATTATTTTTATATAAATTATCAATTTTATTTGTTATATCTTTGGTATATTTTTCTTTCGAAATATCTTTGTTGATTTTATTATTTTTAGACATTTTGCTCCTATATATAAATATATATAATTATTATATTTTAATCTTTTGCATTCATTTTATATTTATTGAAAAAATCTCCTAATGGAGATTTTAATATATTTAAATATCCTCATGAAATTTTAAGTCTTCAATTTGAACAGGTATATTATCCTTATCTAAAAACGAAAAACCATATATTTTAAATAAAGGCCCAGGGAAATACCAACGAACCAAACCAAACGTATTAGGTCAATAGAAATATTCTTTATTTTTAATATTTATTTCTTCTTTTAAAAAAGATAGTCCATTACTAATTTTATAATACTCAGGATTAGTTGGTTCAAAATTATTATCAGGTACTATTTTTAATTCTGTTAATCCACCTTCTACTCAAATATCAATATTTCCTTCATGAAAATTTGTTGAAAACTTAAGCTCATACTCACCCTCCATTCATTGTTCTTTATATAAAAAAGGTATATTGATTTTAGCTTTATCATATTCATCATTTATATCAATTTTAACTTTAAAAGGCTCTCATTTATCCGAAGCATAGGTATCTCTAATACCATAAAGTTCGATATATTTTATATTATTTTTATTAAGTTTATCAAGTAGATTTTTTTCTGACGACATTAAATATTTCACTTTTGTTGGAAACTCACCAATGTTATATGTTAAATCAGTTAATAAAAGATAACCATCATTAGTTCTTTTTTTGTAATATTGTGTGTTAGGGTTATATCTAAAAAATTCACTTTCTTTATTGTTAGTAAAAATATCTATTAGAAAATTCATTGGTTTAATTGAAGATAAATTCTTTTGCAATTTAGATATTTTTTGGTTTAAAACATCAATTTCTTTTAGTTTTTCATCTAATTTTTCACTCATACCATTTGCTAATTCAATTCAAGCGGCTTTAGTTTTTTTAAATAATGATATAAGATCCTTTGGTGATGTTGAAGTAATAAATGTTTTTAAAAACTCTTTTAAATCTTCATACTTAATAATAGGTTCTTTTGATTCACCCATTTTTTTGCAATATGCTTCAAAATCGTTTTCGAGACTTTCAAGTTCTAAGTTTTTGTTTTCTATTGCTGATTCATAATCTAATAATTCTCTTAAATATTCATCATTTGAGTATATTACGTCCGTGTTTTTCAACATACTTTTTTGCATTTCTAGCGAATTTAGTTGAAATTCTAATAGACCCTTCTTTTTTAAATATGTTTCAACATAGTAAGTGATTGCATATTTGTCTTTTAATTCTTTGATTCGTTTTACAAAAGGAATGTTTTCTACTGATGAAGTACCATCTGCAGGGTTTAATATTCATAAAGATAATTTATTAATGAAATCTATAATTTCATCATAATCTCTTCCTTTGTTGTGTCAAAGTAATAACTCTTTGAGCAATCTATCTTGTTCAATCTTTTTAGATGCTAATTTTGCTTTTCAAGATTCGATTTTTGTTTTGTAATCTTCTATTGTTTTATTTAATTCTTCTATTTTTGCTTTTTTGATTTTATTATCTTTTAAAGCTTCATCTCTCTCTGCTCTAGCTTCATCTCTCTCTGCTCTAGCTTCATCTCTCTCTGCTCTAGCTTTATCTCTCTCAGTTTCAGTTGTCGCTAACAATTTTCTTAGATTATCATTTTCTTCATGTAAAGCATTATTTTCAGCGTTTTTTATTCCAAGTTCATTATTTAATTCTAAAATTCGTTTATTTAATTCATTTATATTTCTATTAAGTTTCTCCTTAGTAGCTTCTAAGTCTTGAATTTGACCATTTAATGCTTCTTCTTTTAATCTAAAATACTCATTTTGGAATTCAATCATTTTGTTATTTAAATCATATAATTTATTGTTATACTCTGTAATTTTAGATTGAATAGTATTTAAGTTTTGGTTTTGAACATCATCTAATACAGTAATAGCATTAAACAAAGGTTCTAAGTTAGTCATTAAAGGTTTTAATGGAGACATATATGTCTCTAAGCTAGTTTCTTCAGCTTGTTTAACACTAGAAATATAAGTAGAGTATTTACTAATTAATTCTACTTCTTTAGCTTTTAAGTTCTCTAAGATTTCAATTGCTTTAGCTTTATTATTAGCCAATAATCTATTAGATGTTTCTAATTGCTCTTTAGTAGTATTTAGTTCTCTAGTTGTTGCTAGTAATTGAGTTTGGGTTTGAGCTAATTCAGCTTTTTTAGATTCTAATTCAAGTTTAATATTGTTTAATTCTAAAACTTTAGCATCATAGTTTTGTTGTAAAGTTTTTAAATCTTCTTGTAATTGATTAAATTGTGCTAAAAGCTCATTGTATTTAGCTTCTAAAGGTTCTAATCTAGTAGTTTTATATTCAGCAATAATATCATTGATTTTACTAATAGATTTTTCTACATCTGAACTAAAGTTATCTAAGTTATCTTCATTATTATCATTATTTAAAGCTGCTTCTAAAGCTGCTTTTTCATTTTGAATTAATTTTGATACTTGGTCTTTATTAGCATAGTTAGAATCACTATCAATAGTGTTTTTAATACCATCTAAAGCACTAATAATAGAACCTAAACTCTTATTTAAGTTAGTTTTAACATTAGCTTTTAAGTTAGTTAATGTAGTTTGAAGATCTACGTTTTTTGCTTCTAGTGTGGTATTTTGGTTTTCTAATTGAGTTTTTAATTCTTCAAGGTTAGCAATTTTTGATTCATTAGATGATTTAACTTCACTTAATTCATTAACTTGAGCTTTAGCAGCTTCAAGTTCTAATAAAGTAGCACTTAAAGTACTAGAAGTTTCATCAAATAATTGGTCATCTAAACTTGAAATCTCTTTGAAGAAGTTTTTAACATTAGCTGCTATTAAAGCTGTATCAATTCCATTAACCATAGTAAAATCTTTAGTTTCTTTAGCTTTAGCTAATTGGTCTTTAGTTTCAGCTAACATCGCTTGAAGTCTTTGAGCATAGATATTAACTTTAGATAATTTATCTTCTACAATTTGTTTAAAGCTATTAACAAATTGTACGTTAGTTAATAATGATAAGTCTCTAGTAGATAAGTTATTTAGTTTTTTACTATATTCATCTAAATGAATTAATTGTTGTTCTACAGTAGCAATTTGGTTAGCTATTACAGATTCTAAGTTAGTTGAAACTTGGTTAATTTCATTTAATTTGCTTGCTAAAATCTCTTTAGTTTTTTGAATTTCAGCATATAAAATAAGTTGTAATTGATTATTAGCATTATCTAAGTTATCTTTAATGCTATTTAGTTTTTGAATTGCTTTAATTACATCTTTACGATTATTAATTTCAATACTATCTACTTCTTCAAAAGACCTATTAATAATATCAATAATGACTGAGATATTATTTGAGATAGCTTCTGTTAAAGAAGAAGTATTAGCTTGAGCTTTAACAAAAGAATCTTTAACTAATTGTAGCTTAATCTTATAATCTTGAATTTGACGTTGAATTTCATTATTAATTTCACTAAATCCTAATGAATTAATATCAATTTCATTATTATCATTAGTATTAGAATTTTTAGATTTATCTAAAAATTCTTGTAATAACTTAATGATTTCATTTTGGTCAATGTTTTTAAAGTTATCACTTAAATTATTAATTGCTACTAATCTAGTATATTGGTCATTTAAGATATTCTTTTGAGTAGTTAGTTGTTTATGCTTGATTTTTCATTGTTCTAATTCAGATTGTAATCGAGTAATTTCGCTATCTCTAATAGCGATTTTTTTATTTAAAGGAATTAAAATTGAAGGAGCTGTAATACAACTACCAATTACTAAACCAGCTGTAGTAGCTCCTAAAATTATAAGTTTATTTTTTTTATTAGTGTTTGTCATATTTACTCCTATGAATTTTATAAATATTTAATACCTTATAAATATGAAAACGTTTTCACATTCATATATAGATATTATAAATCGATTTTTAAAATATGAAAACGTTTTCATAAAAAAATAATATAAAAAATGTATCACCATTGGTGATACATAAAATCATTAACTTATCTTTTGTTTAAAGTACTCAATAGGTTCATTATAAGTAGTTGAATCTACTAAGTTAAATAAACTACTATCATATATTACAGCTACTTGTTCAATTTGAGCTTTACCAAATTGATTAGTAGCTAATAAATCATTTGGAATATTTGTATCTACTTGTTTTTGAATTGCTACTTTTCATTTATTACTATTAGTTAATTGATTTAAATAATTAACAATAAGATTTAAGTTTTGTAAATTAGTACTATCATCATTATCATTAATTTCTGTTAATCCTATTAAATCCATACCACTTTTTGCAATGATGTTAGCTATAGCATATGCTTTAGCTTCATTACCACCATAATTTAAGATATTTCAATGACCTAATCTTAAGGTATTAATATCTTTAGTTAAGTTTAATTTAACTTGTTTATTAACTAAATTAGAACTTAACATATGATTAATAAGTTTAATATCTGTATAAACAGGAGCGTGATCTGATACTAAAGCTCTAATAACTTTATTATCAGGCATTTGGTTATATTTACTATCTCATCCAGGTTTAGTTTTTAAATCATTTTTAGCTACAAAATCTCTAAAAGTTTTATAAATATCAATTTTAAACTCTTTAGTTGAATTAGTTTGATTAATAACTATTGGATTAAAGAATGTTTTGTCATTATTAATAAAAAACATCTTATCATATTGATTTGCATAATTACCTTTAGTACCTAAAGATGTTAAAAATCTCTCTCCATAAAGTTTTTTATTTGTTGGGTTAAAGTTAGTGCTTAAGGTGCTTTCTAAGTTATTTTCTACAAACTTTCTAGCTAAAAAGTAGTTTTCATTTTTGATATTAGTATCTCCACCATAGATTACTAAATCACTATTATCACTTTGACTTAATAAAACATCTTTTAAAGCTAAAAATTCACTAACTTCTTGAGCTCCTTGATTATCTAAATTAGATAATTTGTTATCACTATCAGCTAAATTTCCTGCAGGTTTAGGTTCTATAAAGTCTTTTCTAGTAGTTTGTCCTGGAGAATCTAAGTGATTAAAGATAGTAGTAATAGTTTTATTAGTATTAGCTAAATTAAACTTAGTAATAAATGGTTTTCTAACAAAAATGGTTTGGTCTTCAAATAGTGAAACATCTTTATTTTTACCTGGATTATCGTTATTTTTAGCATTATACTTAGTATATCCATAATAAGCTCCTGCAATTGCTGAAGTTGCTAAAGTTATTAATGAAATGAAAGTAATAATAGTCTTTTTATATTTTATTTTGCTCATTTTTACTCCTATAATGTTAAAGTTATGAAATAAGAAAATTAAATTCTTGCTCTTATTTCAATAAAATACATTTTTTTGAAATTACAATTTATTATATTTAAGGTTATAAGAGACAAAAACCACCTTCTAAATAAGGTAGTTTTATGTTTAATCACTAATAAAGCACTCTTATTTATTAAATTTGTTCTCTAAATATTTTGAAAGCATTTTACAATTTTTTCTTAATAATTTTATTTCCATTTGTGCTCAAGTATAGCACTTAATCTTGTTATTTTCAAGAACTATAAAATGATTTAAATAAGATAATAATTGTTCTTTTGAACATTTTTTTAATACTGAAGTAAGTTTTAGATAATGTCTTAGAAATCATATTTTATCTACTATGTCAATATCATCATACCAAATACCATTTAATGACTTAACATAATTATGAAGTTGCTCTTCAAAAGATTCGTTTTCACAATCTAAATGTTGGATGATTCAATCAATTTCACTAAGAGTTAAATAAGGAATGTTTTTGATAAATAAAATCATAAATTGATGAACATTTTTATCTTTATTTTCTACAAGAATTGAATTTAATGTATATATTAAATCTTCATATTCTAAATCTTTAGCTAATAAACCACACTTAATTTTGTTATTATTAAGTTCTTTATGCTTTTCAAGGAAATTATTGAATGTTGCTATAGGAACTTTGATATAAGTTAAGTTATTTTTCATTATTTAGTTAATTGTTCTAATTCCTTAATTTGATTTTCTAAAAAATAAATAAAGTTTTCTAAAGCAATAATAATATCTCCAGCATACATATCATAATCATCACTAGATACTAATAATTTATTAACTTCTAAATCATTATTATGTTTTAAAAAATCAAGATTATTTTGGTCAAAGTTATCTAATAATTGTTGAGCTTGGTATTTTAAGATTTCTCTTGCTGTTTTGGTTTTTAAGAGTTTAATTTGTAATTCTTGGTTCATTATTTAGTTCCTTTTTGATTTTGTTTTATATATTTATCAATTTGTTTATTAATGTCTTTAGATTGAAAATTAGTTAAATACTGAGTATAGCATTTTTGTTTTCAATCATTAGTTAATATCACTTTTTCTGTTTGTTTATCATATCTAGCATAACTATCATTAGATAATTTTATTAATCTTGTTAATTCTTGTGGTTTTAATTTTGTTAAACAAGAATTAATTGTATTTATCACTTGTACATTATTAATATCACAATATTTACTTGAACAATCTAAACAAACAACACTAGAACGTGTTTCATCGTAAAAAATATCATTATGAACTACATATCATTGTTCTTGAGCTAAAAATTCTTGTTTTAATGTTTTGTGCATCAATAAAATTTGTTCTATTTGAGCATTAGTTAATTGATTAATCTTTGGTAAAACTAATTCTACTAATTTATTAGCTTGCTTTAAGACTTTAGGATCATCATATTGATAAACAAAGTTATGCATTCATAAAAAGATTGCTAAGGTATATCCTTTTTGTGTGGTTTCTAATTCTTTTAAAATCTCTTGATTTGATACTTTATTTTGATTTAGAAACTTAATTAAGTACTGATCTCGACGTTCAACATTTGGAATTCTAATCATTTTTTACTCCTTTGTTGGTTTTAACATAATCTTGAATTTGTTTTTCTACAAGTTTTAAATCTAAGTTAGCAAAATAGTCATTTTGACATTCTTTTTCTCAATTTTTAGTAAAATCAACTTTTTCAGGGTTAGGATTATATCTAGCATATAAAGGTGATTTTGATTCAAATTCCTTAGGAACTGAATTAACTTTTAAATATTCATTAATTTGCTTAAAGGCTTCATAATCTATGTAATCAAGATATTCAATAGTTAATTCAAATCAAATTGAAGCTTTTTTAAAGTTATAATATGATGTTAAACGATATCATTGATTTTTGTTTAAATAATCTTCTTCAATATATTTATGTCTTCTTAAAAGTTGTTTAATTTGAAAAGGTGTAAGTTCTTGAATATTAGCAAAAATCAATTTTAATAACTTATCAATATTATTTAAAGCTTTAGTGTCTTTATTATTTTTAATATTTGTACTTACAAAAAAATGAATTATTTGTCTTTTATTTTGATTTTCAAGCTCTTTTATGATTTTAGGATCTGTGATTTTTTGTTTGATTAAAAAATCATTTCATTCTTGTTTATATCTTTGTCTTGCTTGTTCTATTTTTGTCATTAGTTAGTTCCTTTAGTTCTTGATTATATTTAAGTATATGATTGATTTTTCTTTGGGTTATACTTGGTTTTCACATAAAGAAATAATTAGCAAAGAAAATTTTTGTTGAATCATCATATACTACTAAACCATCACGATAATTATTGAGTTGAACGTGTTTATAGTAATAATATTCTTCTTCATCTATAGGTAATTTATTAATGATTGTTTGTATTTTTCTTGCTGTATTTAAATCTTGATTTTGGACTAATTTAACTACTTTTAAATCTCCATCAACATAATATCAACCTTCTTGATATTGAAATCTTTGAATATCTTCTGTAAAATCTAATAAGTAATGAACTTGTGAAAGAGTTAGTTCTTTAATATAACCAAGTACTAATTTAAGAAATTGATCAACATTTTTATAAAGTTCTATATTAGGTATTCTTTTTCAACCATATCAAGTACTAATAAACTCAGCAAAAAGTTTTGCTTTAGCATAATCATTAGCTTTTAATTCATTTAATATCTTGGTATCATTGATATTCTTTTCTAAAAAAAGATGTAATAAACCAAATGGTTTAAAATCATTAATACTAGTCATTATTTATTCCCTTTATTATTTTGTTTAATATAGTCTTTAATTTGTTGTTTGACTTTAGCTAAATCTAGATTTAAAAAGAAGTTGTTAAAAAATGTTTTTCTTGAATCTTTGTCAATTAAAAGTTGATTATTAACTTCATCATATTTAACATCTCGACAAATATATTTAGTTCGCTTAACAAAAGGTACTTGATCAATCATTGCTTTGATTTTTAAAGCAATTTGTTTATCTTGTCCTTCAACATTAGCAAAAACATTAAATCTCTCATCTGTTCAATATCAATTTTCTTTTAATTGATATTGATTAATAGCATTAGAAAAATCTAATAATGAATGAACTTGCATAGGTGTTAAATCTACTAAGTTATTAATAATTAGAGTTAAATACTCATTCATATTTTTTAAAACTTCAGGATCATTAATTTTTCGTTTCTCTTTTCAATGAAATAAAAAGAATTGAAACTCATTTCCTAAAGAAACATTCTTTAAACAATTTAAAGCTGCTTTATTAGTAATATTGTTTTCTTTTAAAAAATCATATAAATATGATGTTTTTTTAAAATATTCAAGATTAATATTATTATCTATCATTGCTCTCCTTATCTTTTGATTAATAAAATATGTAATTTATTTGTAGGGAGTTATTTTTGTTTTTTCTTACGTTTTTTGTAGTTTTTATATTCTTCTAAATCTTCTAATTTTGTTTTATTTTCTATATGAGCATAATTATCATTAAGACAATAAACTTCATCTTCATTAAATCCATATGTTGCTTTTAATATTGCATATACATTGTCTGCATCATAAAAAAGTTGGTTATTTAAATCGTCAATCATAGGTTTAAATATTTTGTTTTTAACTTCATAGATGTCTTTATCTTCTGTGATGTTGTTTTCTTTTATAAGATCATCAGCAATATTATTTAAGTCATCAAAATAGAATTCTTGTAATCTGTCTATATCAGGTTGGATTAAAAATCTAACTTCTGAGTTGTAATCACTTTGTAAGTTATCTCATTCTTTATGTTCAACTTTTTGATCAAATAACTCTTCTAAACTTGATACTTTATCTTCATATTCTCTGTATTCATTTAAAACTTTGATTAAATTCTTTTTGGTTTTTGCAAGTTTTAAAAGTTCTTTTTCAGTCTTTTTAATACTTTCTTTTGAAGCTAGATATTCTTTAGTAGCAATAATTTCATTTAGATCTATTTCACTATTTAATAAATCAAAAACATCACTAGCTACTTCGTTTTCACTATAATCATAAGTATCATTTTCTTCGTCATAAGGTCAATAATTTCAACAATCAAAAATTACGTTTTTTAATCCTGCTTTGTAGTGGTAATTATTTTTATCACCTTTTGGTGTTTTAATATGTATGTCATATACTGAAAAGCTGCTTGCTCCCATTTTATTTCTCCTTTAAAATATTAAATTGGTTTGAAAAATCTTTGATTTTACTTAATTCTTTGTGTATATCAAAGTTTTCATCATAAACATTATTTGGATTAGTACTATTAACCATCTTATATACTTCAATATTTGGATATTTTTCTAGTATCTTTTGAATGATTAATAGACTAAATTTTTCAATAATTGAACTAAAATCTTTAGCAAACTCTAAAACATCATTTAAATTTAAATCATAATAAGGATATTTATTTAAATATCCAAAGAAATTAATAGCTTGTTTGACATCATTTATCTCTTCTAAAGCTTTATTAAAATAATCTAATGAGTATAAAGCACTAGAATAATTAAAAACTAGTTGCATATAAGCATTTTTGGTATAGGTATCAAAGTTAAATAAATCTACTTTGTCAAATGATGCTTCTGTTTCAATATGATGCAAATCATAACTATAGTAATTATCTTGTTTTGAGTTTAAAAGGTTTTGAGTTTGTTGTTTTAGCCCTTTTAAGTAAGTTTGAATTTCTTTTTTTGAATCTAGATTATTAGTTTTATCCAATAACTCTTCATAGTATAAATAATCAACATAATTTTCAATTAAATCGTCTTTTGAATGACTATTTCAAAAGTCTAAGCATTTAATAGTTCCATTAAGTAATTGTTGTTGGTTTTGAAGTTTTCTTAAGATTGAATAAAAATCAAAATAATCAGCAAATTCTTTTTCTAATTTTGCTACATCAAGAATAAGATTTTTCTGTTCTTGATGTGATAATTTTTCAAAATCTAAAATATATTGTGGAAAGTCAATTTGGACCTTATTTTGGTTAAAATTTAAGTCATTTAACTTATAAAAATACATATAATTTCTATTTTTCCTTTCAAAAGAAGTTTTATTTAACTTAATCTAGTTATTTTTAAACTTCTTTTTATTGTTTTTAATATATTGTTTTAATTCTTCTTTTTTAGATTTGGTATAAAAAGAAGAATAATATTTGTTTTTTAATTGTGTATTAGTTAAAACATAAATCTTATTAGTGTCTTTATGGTATTTAATAAACTTATAGCGATAGTCTTTATAATTATGTTTGTCGATGCTTTTTAATCAATTAGTGATTTTTGCATAAGTTTCAAAATCATAATGTTTGATACTTGTTAAAGTAGATATCATTAAATCTTTATCAATTTGATATCATTGTTCATAAATAAGGAATTTTTGATATAAGATCCTATCAGAAGTTAAACAATAAATTTGATAATCATCTAAATGATTAATGTTTAATAAGATTAACTTAAAGAAACTATTCATATTATTAATTGCTTTTTGAGTTAATAAACTATGTTTAAATGAGCTTAAAGCAATATCTAATTCTAAAGCTAAAGAATTAGTCAATAACCTATTTAAAATGCTAGTATCATTGATATTTTGTTGTTTTAATAGCTGATATAAATGTTTAAATTCTTTAAAATCATTAATTGTAGTCATTTAATAATTGTGTTTGATTTAAAAATAAATCATTAATTAATGATTTATTTTTCTTTTAAGCTTTTTTATTTTTAAAAGGTTTATTAACAAAGAATTTTTCAATTTGTTCAGCTATTTCTTGTCTTAATAGTCATTGATTTTTATAACAAAGTTGATCTATATTTTGAAAAAGTAATTGATATAACCTTGGTGAAGGTCAATAAAATTCTTTAGTTTTAGCATTTTTAGGTGTTATTTCTTCTAATAAGTTATTAGGTAGTTTATCAACTACAGCTATTAAATCTTCATAAGTAGAATTTTGATTAGAAAATGATTTAACTAATCAAGGGTAAAATGGAGCTTTTTCTTTTAAAGATTTTAAAAATTCATTTTTTGCATCTTTAAGTTCTTCTTCTGTAATAGAACCAAAGTTATTTTTAGGATCTTGATTTAAGCTTAATATCGTTGTAGGTAATAAAAAGCTATTAAAATGATTTGGACCATCAAAGTATTCATCAACAGCAGCTTTTAAATAGTATTTATTCTTAGACATAATATCTCCTTAGTATTATCTTTTTTAGAATTATGTTTCTAAAAAAGATTCATTATTAAGTTGTTTAATGGTTGATAAAAGATATTTCTTATATAACTTTAAATTTTCATCTATTATCACAAATGAACTTAATTGGTTAATTTGTTTAATAAAAAATAAATTAATATGTTCTATCAACAATTGCTTAAGTAATTGTTGATTATTAATTGTTAAATTATCTAATTTATTAAATAAGTATTTAATTGCTTTTAAGTTAATACAAACCTTAACTTCTTTTTGATTAGCAACAATACTTTTAACTTTAAAATTAATAATTTTTAAGTTTTTCAATTTAGGGAACAAATTAATAAATTCAGTATTTTGTTTTTTAGATTTATTAAATAATTTAATTAATTCTTTTTGTTGAAATAAGTAAATTAATAATAATTTTGAATAATTAATTGACCTTAAATTTAATTTCTTGTACATTTTATAATCTAAAACAAGTGAAATGAAATAAGTTTGAATGTTGTGTTTTTGGTTTTGATAACTATTTAACTTATATTTAAGTTGTTTAATAATTGTTTTTATTATCATAATTAATATTTATGTCTTTTTGAAACTTGTTTTTGATTAGATATATCTTACTTTTGATTCATTGAATGTTTCTATCCATTACTAGCATTAATATAATAGCTAAAACAAGTGAAATTGCAGATAGAATAGGTAAAGACAATAACATAGCAATAATTGGAATAAAAATCATTGATTTAATCAAGTTCAATTCCTTTAGTATTTACTCCTTTATAAAAGCAAACATCTTTATTAAAGAAGTTATTTGCTAATCCTAAAGTAGCAAATGCTGGATATTTATTTTCTTTTTCAAAAAATAAATCTTTATCAAATGCTTTGACAAATCTCATTCTTTGTTTAAAGTGAAGAATTTGTGGTTTAGCAAAACTACAAAATAGTTCATTAAAGCTACCTGTATTAGCATAATGATTACCCATTAATAAAAATCACTTTGTTTGATCACCATTTCTTAATTCTTTAATTCGTTTTAATAAATTAGCTTTATTATAAAATGGTGGATTAGAGATAATAACATCATATTCTTCAGGTTCATATTCATAAAAATCTCTACCATCATTAATATGAGAATAAACTACTTTATAACCATTTTCTAATAATACTTGAACAAAGAAACTTTCTTTGACATCAAAAGGACATCAGATAGTCATTGATTTATTAATTAAATTATCTTGTTCAAACTTTCTAATTAAATATTTAACTCATTGATAAGGTGTATAGCACTCATCATTTTTCTTTAAATTAGTTCATTTATTTACTAGACTCATAATTCTCCAATTTGTTTTGACATTGTTTAATAATGTCAATAATTAAATCTTTAGGGATTTTGCTTCGTGATTCATAATTCCCACTATTGTAAAAGTTTTTATTACCTTTGATTGAAAAGTCATATTTAAGATTTAATTCAATATTTGAATAAAAAATAGTTGGTTTTTGGCTAAAATTTAAATCATAATTTGAATAATAAGTTTTATTTTTAATTCCATTGAATCCTAAGAAACTTTCAATATAGTTTCACATTAAGCTGTTTCTTGGGTTTTCTATTATTCAAATCTTAGGTTTAAAGTGTTGAATAATATTAATTGTTTGAGTAATAGTGCTTTCTCCTAAAATTCTTTTAGTTTGCTTTTGAATAAAACTACGTTGTCGTTTAGGTTTCATAATTTTGTTATACATTTGATAAAAACTATAATTATTTAACTTAAATTCATTATCTACTAAATTAATTTGTCTAGAATGACCATCTGCAACACTTCAAGATTCACAAGGTGGAGAAGCTAAAATAATATCAGGAGCAGGTAATTGTTCTAATTTCTCTAATAAATTAGGGTTATTTAAACTTAAATCAATCTTGATATATGAAGCATTAGGACTTTTGATTACTTTATTTTGTAATCCTAAATGTAAAGAATATACACCTTTTTTATATTGTTTAATTGCTTGATAATAACTCATTGCTCCATCATCATATAAACATCAAATAATCATTATGGTTGAATTGATTTTGAAGCCTTATTAGTGCTTTTTCATTTGTCTAATAAAGCAATTCATTCTTGTTCGTTATTGCATAATAAATACTCAATTTGGTCTTTATCTTTAGTTAAATCAAACTTAGGAGAAATGTTAGTATTAGTGTATTTAGAGTATCATTTTTCAATAGTTTGAATTTGCTGCTCTACTAAAGATTTATCGACTTTAAAATCAAATATTTTAAGCATATGAGTATCAATTGAAACTAGATTTGGAGCATTGTAATCACCAGGTTCAAGGTATAAAACAATTAATTTATAGTTATCATTATTATTTAAATAAGCATATAAAGATGCTTGAGTTAAATAGCTTCTATCTAAAGGTTGATTAAGTTTTGAACTATTAGCTGTTTTAATTTCTAAAATACAATCTTGTTCTAAGATTAAACCATCAGGTACTCCTACTAAAAAAGAGTAATTAGAATCAGCAAAATAGTTATAGTTATAATCTTTAGCATCAAAACTTAAAATACTTAAGTTTTGATTAGGCAATAAATTAGCTAAAGTCTTTTGTTTAAAATAATCAAAGATTTTAGGTTCTAAAATCTTTCCTGCATCAATGTATTTAGTATTTAAAACAGGTAATTTTAATCTTGCTATATGACAAAAGGCTGCAAATTGTGATTTATATGGATCATTGGGAAATAATATATTTCCAATAGTACTACCACCAATTTTTTTATATTTTAAAAATAAATTATCACTTTGAAGGTCTTTTAATAAAGGTTCTAGAAGAATAATTACATTGTTGTTTAAATCAACAATGTAATCTCTATTATTGAAATATTTTCGCTTCATTAAAAACTTCTCCATTAGTTGCTGAATTTTTTAAAATATTTGATCATTTTGAAGATAGTTCAAGACAAATTAATGAAGCTGTTTTTTCATCAATGTATTGAATTGAACTTAATGTTTTAATGTCTTTTTTAGCAATATAATTTGCTATTTTTTCTCATCCTTGCTCTAAAATCACCATAGCAGTTTTAACACCAATATTTTTAATTGAAATTAAATCAATAAATAATAAACGTTCTTTATAATCTTTAAATCCACAAACTCTTTGGTCATCTTCATATCAATATAAAGTGATATTTTTATCTTCAGGAGCTGAAACATTAAATCTATTAGCATCTGCTACATAAACTGAATAACCTGTAGCATAAGTATCAAATGTAATAAAGTTTTTATTAATGTAGGTAATTTTACCTTTGCGATATAAAATCATTTTATTTTCCTTTTAATTGTTGTTGTTTTTGTTTAAGTTCTTTATAAAGATCTTTTGAATAATCGTTAATAAAAGCTAATGCTAAATATTTACAACAAAGCATCTCTACGACTTTGGGATCATAATAAAATTGATTTTTAATATTTCCACTAGGAGAAGATGTTTTTTCATAGTATGTAATTGTCTTTTGTGGAACTTTAAAACCATAAGTGTCATAATATTTGGTAATTAAATCAACTTGTGATTGCTTTTCTAGTTTAATTAAATTGTTTTGAGCATCGTATTTAAATAGCTCATCATTAGCATTATGATGTCCGTGGAAAATATCAGGAGTAATGTAATGAGTTAAAAAGAACTTGTTAAATTGTTCTTGGTTTTTAGCAATCTCTAATGTCTCATTGATTGCATCGATATCATCTGTGTTTTCTCAAAAATCATTAATTAAAATTTCTAATCTTTGTTTCATTGAATAATTTTGTTTAGACATTAATATCTCCTTTTTTAGTTTTAAATAAGGAATTGTTTTCATATAAAAATAAAATAAAAACAAATCTTAATTTGTTATGTTTATTATAACTTATTTTCAAATAATATGAAAACGTTTTCATATTATTTGAACTAGTAAATTAATCATTTTGAATGTTATTAAAGTACTTAGGATATCCAATCTTAAATACTTGTTCAATGTTTAAAATAGTATTCTTTGTGTTGTTTTCTAATGTTTTTGTTATTTTAGTATCAAAAATAGTGAAGTTATCTAATGTTGAAAATTCTAAAGAAGGCTTAAAGAAAATTCTAGCATAAGGTTTTAGTCCAAATAAATTCTCTTGATCATTATTTGTTTTTAATTGTTCAATTAAACTCATTAATTTTTGAGATTCTTGAATAATATTTAAGTACTTATTTAATAAAACTCTATTTCTGTTTGATAAAATATTTTCTCCAAAGAAATAAGTAATATTCTTTTTAGTTTTAAAAATATAAATACTATTGCTTTTAGGTAAATTAGTATTAAATGAAGGGGTATTTGAATGATTTGAAGTTTTAATTTCTAATGGAAAAATAATGTCATCTATAAATAAGATAAAATCAGGAAATTCTTGTATCCCAAAAGGAATATAAATAAAATTTAGTTTTAATTCTTTAAAGAAAATATTTTTAATAGGAAAAATATTATTCTTATTAGTTGTTAATTGTTTAATTCGCTTGATTTTTTTAGCAATATTATTTTGAGATTGTGATTTTAATATATCAAATGAAGTTTCAACAAATCCATTTTTAGTTAATAATTCTTTAATTTTTAATTCAACTTCTTTTCAATCATCACAATTGATAATTAACTCATTATCTTTTAGTGATTCAAGAAAAACTATAAGCTTTTTAATGTTTTTAGTCATATTAAATGGTTATGTTAGGTTGAATTTTGTTTAATAAAACAATAAATTTCTCTTTTAAAAATTTATTGTTAGTTTTTAAACACAGCTCTAATAAATTATTAGAATTATTAACTCCAATAATAATTGGTTTTTTGTTAATCAATCTTTTATCAATAATTTTGACTAAAATTTGAATAAATCACTCATTTAGATTCTTAGTACCTAAATTATCAAGTATTAAATATTTCACATTCACTAAATTCTTAACTCATTGCTCATTTTTTAAAAAGTTTTCTTTTGAAAAAGTAGTTGTTTTTAATTGATTTTCTAAATAAACTAAATCAATATAAGCTACATTTTGCATTCTGTAAGCTAATTCTTTAGTTAAATACAATAAAAAACTATTTCTAATATCATTGTCATTAATATTTAAAGTGAATTTTTTAATTGTTTTAGCTTCATTTAGGTTTTTAATAATATATTTATCTAAAGAATTTAATTTATTTAAGCTATTAGCATTTAAATCATTGGTTAAATACTTATCTTGTAAGAATTTATTACTTTCTAAAATTAATGGGTCTAAATATTGAATAAAAGTACTAATTGCATACATTTTTGCTTCAGTAGTATCTTTTAATTTTTGTTTAAAGGTTAATTTATTGTTTGAATCTCTTAAACACTCTTTAGTTCAAATTGTTTTTTGATCTTGAATATTTTTAATCATTGCTCAAAAGTTTGAAGAATACTTTTCTAATTCATCATCTGTAATGTTTAGTTGTAAAATAACTGGTTTAAGATATTGATTTTGTTTTAAATAATCTTTAGGATAATTAAAACTATTTTTATTATTAATAAACTTTTGAAAATTAAATTTTTCCATTTAATTCATAATCAAAAATTTTAGCTTTTAAGTCATTAACTTCTTTAATGAATTTAGCTTGATCTGTTAATAATAACTCTCGAGCTTTTACATCAATTGGTTGATTATTAACTTCATTATTAACTAAAATTTCTAATTTAAATCTTAAATTCTTTAATTTATTAATTTCTTCTTTTAAAGAATCAATTTTTACATCTAATTCATTAATAATTTCTTGGTATTTTTCAATATCTAAATCAATAAGTTCAAGTATATACACCTTAAATTTCATTGTTAATTGTAGTTCTGTTTTTTGTTTTTGAATGTAATAGTTTATTAAGTGATATAAGTTAATCATAATAGCTCCTAGATATTTGAAAGAATTTTGTAATATTTTTTTGTTTTTTTAAGTCTTTGTAAAGGTTTTAAAGTGGTATTTTCACCAAATAATGAAACATAGTTAATATTGTCTAATGCTTCAGGTTCAATTTCTTTTAAAGTTTTATGAGTTAAAATTCAATAGTTATAATCTTTTTTAACTTTATTTAAATCAAATTCTTGTTCTAAAATCACCTTATCAGGTTCAATTGGAGGTTTTAGAAAGAATAATTTAGTAGGTTTAGTATCTACAAAATCATAATCATTGTCTTTTAAGACTAAGTAATATTTATTATTAATATCTTTCTTTTTGATATTTAAATTTTTATATGATAAAGCAAGTAATTTGCTTGCTAATACAGGGTTTATAATTTCATAATGTTTAATAATGTCTCCAACTAAATCATTAGTTGATTTTTTATTATTAATTGATTGAATTAATAAGTAAATATAAGATTGCTCTTTGGTCAAGGTTTGTACTCCTTTGTATTATTTTTTAAGTTTATTTTTTCTTTTAAGGTAAATAATTATTCCAATTACTGAAACACCAAATAATGAAGAGATAGTGATTGCTATGGTATAAAGAATTTTTCTTTTACGTTCAATTTCTTTATTTTTTGTAATAGTTTCTTTTTCTTTTTCTTCTATTTTTGAAGCTTGATTTGAAACATTGTCGATGCTATTTTTAATTTTTTGTTCTTTTTGTTTATCGATTTGTTTTGCTAAATCAGTTAAAGTTAATGAAACTTTAGAATTATTAATTAATTCAATAGGTTTTGAATTAGGATTAAATTTTTGTCCAAACAAAGTATATTTAGCTTGTTTATCGCCATTAAAAAGCTTATAAATACTTGTTTTTTCTTGTTCAAAATCTAATGATTGATTTTCTAAAATTAAATAAATTAAATTATTAATTTCATCTAAAATAGCTTGTTTAGTTTCTTGTGAGTAATAATCATAGTTGTTATATTTTTCAAAAGCTTTAATCACATCATTAATTTGCTCTTCTGTTGCTTGATTAATTAGATTTTTTCTAATTTGAGAGATAATAGTTGCTTTATCTAAAGAAGTAATGTATTTTGTTTTTGAAGGTCTAATAAAATCTAAATCAAAATAATATAGTAAATTTTGAATTTCAAAGATTGTAAAGTCATTATTTACTTGGTAATTTAAAACATTAATTGGATCTTTTAAAAAGGTAAATAATTGTTTAAATAATTGGTTTAAATCATTTGCATCTAAATCAATTTGCTCAAATGAAAAGACATCATTAATATCAACTTCTACATCATTTTGTAAATTATTAATAATTTTGATTTTTAAACTATTTGAATAGTTAGTTTTAGTTGATTTTAATTCAAATTCAAAAGTATTATTTTCAGGTCTTTTACCAAATAAAGCAATTTTTAAATATAAAATTAGGTTTTGAATATCAAAATCATAAATAGAAATATATTTAATGTTTTCTTGATTGGTTAATGCTTGAATAATAGTATTTTTTAAATTGTCTAATAATTCAGCTAATGGTAATTTTTCATTAATTTCAAATACAATTGGTTCTATTTGTGATAAATCAAATACTGTAGAACTATATTCACTATCATCTATAACTCTAAATGTTGCAGTCTCATTTTTTCAAGGTTCTAAAGCATTAAGAGTTAAATTAAAAGGTCTTGCTTTTTGAATTAAGTTTTTTAAATTATTTTTTAATTCTAAAAATTCAACAATCTTATAATCTTTAGCCAAAAGAATATCAGGGTTTGAAAAGCTATTAGCAATATCTTTTAAAACTTGCTCTTGCATTTGATCTAAATCTAATTGTCTATAGCTAGATATATTAATTAAATTATTAGTTAAATAACTAAATAATTTATTATTAGCTCATAGTTTTAATGGGTATTTAATTGTGTTAAATTCAATGGTACCTTTTAATCTAAAATCAATTTGTAATTCAATTGATTTAGCCTTACGATCATAATTAAATCTAAGATTAAAATCGTGTTGATCAAATTCTTGTTTAGACATTTCATTAAAAAATGTATTATCAAACTTTGATTTAATAATTGAATTAGTAAATGTTTCAAAGGTAGTAAATTTAGTTAATTCATCAATTTTTGATGAATTAAGTGATAAATAATTTTGAATTAAAGCATTATTATCATTTTTAATAGTATCTGCAAGGGTATTTGGTTGAGTTTGGTCAAAAAATGGATTAACAAATCATAATTCAAACTCTAAAACATTTTCTTTTAAGCTAAATGAAGGGTTAATAGGTTGAAAACTTACTGAATATCTATATCTAGTATAATCATCATTTTCACCTAATAATAATGGTTTAGCAATAATGGTTTCAATGTTTAAGCTAGTATTATTTTCAAAAACATTAACCATAAAGTTAGCATTATATGAGTTAGCTAAACTAGGATCTAGAAGTAATTGTTGATAAGTTAAATTATCAATTTGACTTTTTAATATTCTTAATTGATTTTTCAAAAATCGTTTTTCTGTTTTAGTAGCATCATTTAAAACTAATTGTTGAAATTCATTAATTTTATTAACATATTGGTCTATTAAGTTTTTTAAATTTAAATTAGTTGGAACGATTAATTTTTGTTCTAAGAATTGATAATGGGTTAATTTCTTGATTCTATTAGGAATTTTGGGTAATCTAACATACCCACCAACTTCATCAAAACCATTTGAATCTAAACTAGAACCAGGACTTAAAAAGACTGTTTTACCACCAAAAGGTTGCTCAACAAATTCTACAAATTCTTTGTAGTAATTTAATACATCAAAATACTTTAATTGAAGTATTTTTTCGTTTGATAGACCTTTTTGCTTAAGTAAATATTTTTTAAATCAAACTCCAACTTTACTTTCTCAAAGTTTTGAGAAATAAGGTTTTTTAAACTTTTCAGTAAAGTCATCATTATTAATTGATGACTCATTAATGCTTAATAAAGTTAAATTACTTTCTCCACTTAGTTTAGATGTTGCTATTAAATATTCCCCTTCTTTAGAAAAGTAATATTTATCAAAAGAACGATTAATGTTTAATTGTGTATTTCTAATTACTTCTACTTCCTTAGTAGCATCTCAAGGTACAAAACCTAATTCATTACTATTAGGATTTAATTTATATATAAATACTAAATCAATATCATCAGGAATTATGAATGAAATAGCTCCTGAAGATACTATAGAATCAGCAATTAAACCTTGGGGCAAATCTTGTTGATATTTAGTATTTTTAAATAAAGTTTTAGTTAAAAATTTACTTTGAATACCAAAAGGTACATTTTTAGTTTGATAATAATCGCTCAAAACATTGTTTGATAAATCAACTTTATTACTAATGTCCCTAAAACCTGATAAGTTATTTTGATAATGTTGATATCAATTAAATTCTCTAGGTAAATCAATTCATACTAAATTAGTTTTAAATCCTGTTTTAGGATTAATAAATGGATCATATTTTTCATTAGGAACAGGTTTTCCATCCACTAAAATATCTTCACGATTAATATTAGTTAAATTAGGATGAATAAGTTGAAATTGATCATATTGATTTTCAGGATCTCAATTGAAAAATTTATATGTACTGTTTGCAATTGTTGAATCAATAGTTCATTTTTCAATAAATGAAGCTATTTCAACTCCATATTTATTGTATTTTTTAACTTCTAATTCAATATCTGATGCTTCAAATGGATTTGAACCTAAAATAGTATTTAAATTAAAGCTAAAATGATAGTTTCTTGCTTGAATTTCGTTCCCATTAATAATTACGTGCTCTGTTTCTAAAGGTGAATAATAATCAAATACAAAAGGTCTATCAAATTTAAACTCTACGATATTATCTTCTTGACTTTTAACTTCAACAAACTCTGAATCTAGTTGCTTTAATAACCTAGATTTCATATCTAAAATTAAAATTTGTTTCTCTTCAGGGGTTAAAGTTTTAGGATCAAAATTTAAAACATTAGTTTTTTCATAAATTGCTAATGCTTGCGATTGAATATTTGAATTTAAAATTTGTGGCTGAAAAATATTATTACCTTCAATGATTGTTTCATTTTGACCTTTTTGTTTGTAATAAATCTTAAATTCAAAAGTTCTTTCATTAGTCAAATTCATATAGTAATATTCAATTTGTTTAACTTTAGAATTAAAATATTTTGATAGTGTGATATTAATTTGATCTAAATTCTTTCTAAATAAATGACTAAAATTAAGTTTGATTTTAGTTTTTGAATCATTAATCTTAGTTTTAGTTAGGTTAGTATTTTCAAAAATAGTTAAAACATTAAATTTATGTTCATTGATTGGTGTAATTTCAAGAGTATTTAAATTAGTTTTTAAGTAATTAATAACATCTTGAGAATTAATTATTGAATTATCTTCTTCATTGTTTGTAGTTGTAGCTGAAATTAATGAAACAGGAGCAATGATTGCTGGTGATAAAAGTAAAGTTTTAATTAGGTTTTTCTTTGTCATTTTGCTCCTTTTCTTTGAAAAATTGAATTAAATTAGTGTATGTTGTAGGTTCTACAACATTTTTTAAATACTTATATTCTTTGATATTTAAGCTTGATTGAATTTTGTTATTAATTAAAGTAATTAAATCTTTATTTGGTTCATATTGTTCTTTCTCTAAAAAGATATCATTGTTATCTTGAATGATTTTAGTCATTACATTACTTGCTAAAGCTAAAGCTTTTTGATGATTAAAGTTATTAATATCACCATCAAAAAAGACATTTAAATTCTTTTTAAATTCATCATCATAAACAAGTTTTAAGTTATTAATATTGATAAAATCTAAGTATTTATCATAAAGATTTAAATAATTAACAGCACTTTTATCTCTTTGATATTTAACATAAGCATTTAAAAATTCTAGTTGTTGCTTGATAATTACATAGCTTCTAAAATTAATTAATGCTGAATAATCTTCAAAGCTAACAGCTTTATAAAAGTAATAATTGATTTTGTTAAACTCAAAATTCATTGCATCATTCATCAATCTTGCTGGTGAATCAATTTCAGATTCAGGAGATTCTTTTTCAAACTCTTCTTCAATTTCTTCACCATTAGGTGTTTTATTTTGAGTTTTATTATAAAAGTCTTCTTTGGTGTATCCTTTTCTAGTTCAAAAAGGATGTTGTTTAAACACATTAAATCGATTAGTAAAATCTCTAAAGTTTTGATTGAAATTACTATCAATTTTGTTAGTAGTTAAAAAATAATTAAAATATCCATCAAATCCATTTACTTGCGATAAGTCTTCTTCTTTAACATCAATTGCTGGAGGTGAATTAGGTTCATTTGCGTTCTTTTGTATTACTACACAAGAACTAGAACTTAAAAATAAAACAGGAATTGATGTTAATAAATAGATTTTATTTATCAAAGTCATTGATGAATTTAGGGTTTAATTCATAAGTAATGAATTGTTTTTTAGATGAATATTTTTCATTTAAGTAATCTAAAATTTTAATTTTAGCTTCGTTGCTTAAAAAGTTAATATTTGATTTACTTTTAAAAATTAAGTGAGTTAATTTGCTTTCTTCTTGTTTTTTAAATGCTTTTTTGAAGCTTAATGAATAAATAATTCCAATAAGCATTCTATTTAATGTTCAAGTTGCATATAAAATACTAAAACCTAATAATGTAAATCTAAAAGTAGTTAATAAAGTTTTATTAACTTTTTCAAAAGTTAATGTAGATACATAAAGATTTGTAAATGTTAATATAGCAATTAAAATGAACGATAAAATATGATAATTTCATCTAGAAAGCTTAGGAATTTTGATACTTAATAAGTAGTAAATTAAGAATAAAGCACTTAAAACAACAGCTGGAATAAAATAAATTAGCATAATTTCTCCTTTGTTAAATTTCTTAAATATAAGACATAATCTTTATCATTGATGCATTCATTAATTAAATCTTTTAAGATGTCTTTTTTAATCTCTGTTCAAGTTAATTGATTAAATAAATTTCTACTTAATAAATTAAATGATTGATTTTTAGTTTTAATTTGAGTAATTGTTGTTAATAAACTTTTAAGTAAAGTAATATATTGCTTATTTTCTAAGTTAAATACATTAAAACTAGCAAAATATTCATCTTCACAGTTTGTTAAATCAATTTCTTGATTTACTAATTCATAGTATGCTAAAGCTAATTTATCATCATAATAAATATCATTTGATTTAAATGAACTAATGAGATTAAAAAGATTTTGTTTTGAATAATTTTTAGGTAATTTATCTAAAAATTTAGTTAAATTTTGGTTAAATCTTGCTATATTTGTAGTCATATTTATCCTTTTGAGTTATTTTGTTCTTCTTTAGCTTTTTTAAGCTTTTTTTCAATTGCTTCAATTTGTGGTAAAGTTTCTTGAATTTCAATGTTTAAATTTACAAAGTCTTCTGCTTCAATTTTGGTTTCTAAAGATTTAATGATGTCTTTAATAGTTTGAGATTTATCTTGAACTTTAGATAAATCAAGTTTTTTAGCACGTTCAATTAATTCTTTAGCTGTTTTAATAAGTTTATTTTGTGTTTGATCAAGTTCATTTTTGTAATTTAAAAGAATTTTGTTTTGAGAGTTTAACAATGTTTTTCATTCAATAGTACGTTTATGAACATCTACAAATTTATAAGAGCTAATAGTATTTAAATTAGTTTTAACTAATTCATTTTCATTGATTTTTTTAAGTTTTTGATTGATTTCTTCTAATTGAAGTTCATATTTTTCTTTAATTGTTTTTTGTTCTAAATAAAATTCTTTATATTTTAAGAATCTTTGTTTATCAATATTTAAGCTATTGATTTTTTCATAAGCAACTTTTGCTTCTTCAGGTTTTTTATCACTTAATTCTTTTGCTTTAGTTTTTTCTTTTTCAATTGCATCATCTGCTTTAGTGATTTTGTCAATTAAAGAATTTAATTCAATTTGAGAATTTAAGAATTTTGCAAGAATTTGTTCATGTTGTTCATTAGTTTTAGTGTATAAACTAGTTGTTTCTTTAAACATTTTGTTTAGTTTTTGTCTTGATTTTGCTAAATGAATGCTTTTAAATACATTAAATAATGAATAAAACACTAAAATCAAAGTAGTTGAAATTAATAAACTAAATAAAGGGATATTTTGCTTAATATCAGTAATCAAACTAAATAAAACAAGTGTTAAAATTGAAATAATAGTGATTAATAAACTAAAAATATCAATTTTAATTTTTGAGAGTTTTTTGAACATTATTTTTCCTTTCTAAATTAATTAATTAAATACCTAACTGTGGAATATTGATAGTTAGATATTTTTATATTGTTTCCAAAGACCTTATTTGCAAGTTTTTGCATTTCTAAAGTAGGGATGATTTTGTTATAAATACGCTTAATCATATATTTTTGCTTATAACTTAGTAGTTCAAATGATGCTAACTTTTTTAAATGAGAAAATGCTGTAGATTTTTTTAATCCTAAAAACTTATTTTGTAATAAAACTTCTTTTTTATTACTTGCAAATTTCTTTGCTAAAGAAGTCATCTTTTTAGTTCATAAAACTGTTAAACCATATAAAAAGAAAACCATTCAATCATTTTTAGTTTTGATTTTGATATAGCAAGATTTTTGATAATCGAAATTAAACTTAATTTGCTTTTTATCATTAATTAAAACTAGATTATGTTTTTTAAAAAAATCTAAAGCACGATAAAAAGTTGTTTTAGGAATATAACGTTTGATCAAAGATAAGTTAATAAATTTCTTATTTGCTTTAAAATAGTTAGCTATTACTAAAAATTCATAAAATGATTGTTTTGAACCAATGATTTCTTTTACATATTTTGGTAATATAAATTTTCTTTTTGATAACTTGTTGATAAATTCAATATCAATCTTGTTATAAGTTTTAGCATTGTATTTTTCTATAAAGAGCTTTTGTTGTTTGACAGCTTTAAGTTGTCTATCATTTAAATCACTAAGCTGATTATTAGTTTCAATAAATTGTTTAATATAACTCATATCACCCTTTCTTGAAATAAAAAAACTTCCATATAGGAAGTTTTTGTCCAGGTGACTCCAATTTTACACACTCAAGATTATTTAGAGTGAATCATGGTAAAGGTTCAAAGGGCGAATCTATAAAATGAGCAACAACAAATGAACCTTTCAATTCTAACTTAGATGTCTTTGAAATAAATTATAAAGATATATCTCCTGCAAGTGTTAATGATCAAGACAAACAAATTCAAATAATTATTGAAAAAGTTTCAAAAATGTTTAAAGATTTCGGTTTAAAAACTATTCCTGATAAAGAAGAGATTTTATACAAATTAAATCCACTTAAGGTTAAGTTATAAATATGAAAATGCAATTAACCAAAGTACAGTCAGACGCTGTTAATAAACTAATCTCTAAATATCACGAAGGATATAAACAAACACACTTTATAGCACCGACAGGTAGTGGTAAAACATTTATGATTGCCAATTTTATTGATCAAATGATAACTAATAGCATTTCAAGAAATGAGAAGTTAATTTTTGTTATTGCTACTATTTCTTCTGCTGACTTACCATTACAATTCAAAAATAGTTTAATAAACTATAGAAGATCATTATTTAATTCTAATATAAAAATCTCACACATCGAAGCCCCTTCGAAGAAAGCAATCAATAATAATAAAATTGACCAAGTTTACGATATTAACTTCGAGCAAAACGATGTTATTATTTTTGGTAAATCTTCATTTGGTACAGGAAGAATATATACAGAATATGGTGTATTGACAAAGTTTTTACAGCAAGTAAAGAATTCCAGATATAAACTAATATATATTAGAGATGAAGCACATATAGGTGATAAAGCAGAAGGATTAAAAGATAAAGAAAAAAACTTTGAAAAAATGGTGCAAGAATCTGCAGATTTTGTCATAAAAATGTCTGCAACTTTAGAGACTTTAGAAACTGAAAATCCTGTAATAATAAAAGAAGTTGATTTATATTCTGATGTAGAAAAATTATTAAAAACAAATAAAAAAGATTTGATTTATGATAATGATGAACTTAATGAAAAAGACAAGATAAGTGATGATGATTTATTAAATGCAGCCTGTCGTAAATTCAAAGAAATCAAACAACAATATATTGACACTATTGCTGAACCAGGACTTGTAGGAATAAACCCTGCAATGCTAATCCAAATTGATAATGATAGTAAAATAAATGATGAAAAATCGAAAGAATTTCAAAAGAAATTAAACGAAATCAAAAAAACCATTGAAAGGAACGGGTTAACATATCTCGTTTACTTCGGTGATAAAAACAAAAATAATGAAACGAATCTAAAAGGCGTTCAATTAGACTTGGTAAATGTTTCTCAAAAAAACTCTGATATAGATGTAATAATATTTAAAATCGGACCTTCAATCGGTTGAAACATCCCAAGAGCCTGTATGTTAGTTCAATTAAGAAGTGTTTCAAGTAAAAATCTTTCTATTCAAACACTAGGTAGAATAAAAAGAAACCCTAACATTGCAATTCAAAATCCTGATTCTATAGCTTTTGATTATTGAGTTTATTCAAATGTAAAAAATGAAGATAAAAAAGATAAATGATGTTTAAAAGACGAATATAAAGATGACTCATTCCAATATGGATATATTAAAGCTGAAAAAATAGATCTAGATAAAGCTCAAAAAGAATACTATGAAGAACTTGATAAATTACTAAGTCATCAAAAAGAAAATCAACAAGTTTCAGAAGCTGTTTTAAAAGCTAAGAAACCTATTAAAAAGTTTGAAAATAAATCTAATTTTGATAATTACTTTGTTTTCAAAAATGAAGAATTTAAATATTTAATAGGTAGTTTTAAAATAACCAATAATAGCTCAATAATCATCCAAGAATATATTTATGACATTATAGGCATAAAACTTTATTTAGATAAAGAATTCAAAAGAAAACAAAAGTTTATAAATGATTCTTTAATATCTAAAATTTATAACTTCTTAGGATTGGAAAGAAAATTGGATTTAATCACAAAATTCATTATTTATAAATACTTCTGCGACTGTTTAAAAGTTATTTACGAAAATAAAGTTAAAGCATTTCAAGGTGAAATTAATAATGAAATATTTTGTATATCGGAAATTAAAAAACAATTACCAGTTTATGTAATGAATAATAAAAGCAAATTTTATTCAAAACTTTCTAAAGACCTAGAACAAAAATACGCTTATAAAGCTTTAGATGGTAAAAATAACTATAAAATATACTTAGACTCTACACCGGAAGAAACTTTTCTTAATAAAATCGTGCAACTTAATCCAAAAAATAGAATCAAGAGAATAAAAATAATTTCAAAAAACCCAACAAGTGATGGAATTTGGTTTGAATACTTAGACAACGAAAATATATTAAGAAGATCATTCCCTGATTTTGTTTTAAGATATCACAATAAATCAACTCAAAAATTTGATACTTTATATGTGGAAATGAAAAGTAGTAATGACATTGACTGCACGAAAACAAATAACATAATTAACAGTTACAAAAAATATCAGTCAAGTAGTTTTAAAGATAATAACCCAATATCTCTATTACTTTGTTGACTTGATAACAGTAATAACATTAAGTGTAAAGGCACTTCCCAAAACAAACAATTAGCAAAAGAATTAGCAAACAATGACTTTGTTGACCTTAACGATATTTTTGAAGCTTTTGATCAAGAATAATTAAAAAATTCACTCCTTTGAGTGAATTTTTCTTTAGTCTAATTACAATGTAATTTTTGACAAAAGTTAATTATTTATCAATAAATATTGATTTTTATTGCTTTTTAATTTTACTTGGAAAGATTTTATTATTTTATTTATACTGATCAAATAGTTCATCCAAATCTTCATAATCATCAAATTCTTCTTCATCATCATATTCGTTATTATATGTATAAGAATTAGCTAAATCTTGGATTAAATAAGCTCCACCTTTATTAACCACTTGGAAACTAATGTTATTTTTTTCTAATAATTGTTCTAAACTAACTTTTAAAATTCCAGTACCTTTTCCTGTTATAAACAATATACTTTCATATTTATGATTTTTAAAATCATAAATATATTCCATAACTTCAATCATAGCTTGTTCTGAAGTTAAACCATGTAAATCAACTTCTATCATTTTAATATCTCAATTCCTGCATTTTTCATTAAATTTAAAGCATTATTATGATATTGGTCAGCATTATGATTTTCTGCATCAAAAGTAGCTACAGCATTTTCATAAACAATTAGCTTTGTTAATTGTTTATGTTTAGTTAAAAAAGTTTTTAATGTCAAAACAAATTGTAATACACAAATATCAGTACAGCAACCTACAATTTCTATAGAGTCATAATTTAATAATAAATTACTATCTATATCTCAAAAAGCATTGGTTGTATTTTTAGCAAAAAGATTATTTTTTGTTACAAAAGGTAATAATTCATCTATTATTCGAGATTCTTTGCTACCTTTGATGCAATGACTTGGATAAATGCTAAATTCAATATCATTTTGATCGTGAGCATCTTGAAACAAAATGATATTATTGCTAGCTTTTGCTACTTCTACTACTGTAGGTATTATGTTTTTGATATTTTGACTAAATAAATTACCTTCTTTAGCAAATCCATTAACCATATCAATAATAATTGTTAGCTTTTTATTCATCTTCTTCCTTTTGACAGTTTGGACAATAACTAGTACCTCTTCCATTTGATTTAAAGTCCAATTTAACTTTAATTATATTGTATCTATGACAAGATAAACATTTTAAACCCGCTCTACCGTATGCTTTTAGTTTTAATTGATATTTACCATCAATTCCATTAACAGACTTATAACTATTGACAGTGCTTCCACCAAGTTTAATACTTTCATCCATTATTCTTTGAGCTGTTTGTAATATTTGAGCTAATTTCTCTTTGGAGATTTTATTACACTTAGTCATTGGATAAACTTTTTCAAAATGTAGAGTTTCATCAACATAAATATTACCAATTCCTAAAACTAAACTTTGATCTAATAAAGCCGCTTTAATACTAATATTTTTTCTTTGTAATCTATCATATAGTTGATCTACATCAACATCTTTAGGTAATAAAGCTATATTTTTAATTTGATAAATAGTTCTAGTATCGTTAGCATTATAAATTTCAAAAGAACCAAATGTTCTAGAATCGTTATAAATTAAAACAGTGTCATCTTGAAAATAAAAATATAAATAATTATGTGGAAAATCATATTCTGGTAATTGTTTTTTATGACAAAAATAATATTTACCAGCCATTCTTAAATGAGAAAACATTCTAGAATTATCATCAAAATTAAAAATGATAAATTTGCCTATATTTTTAACACTAGTAATAGTTTTATTGATTAAGAAATTCTCAAATTCTTCTAAAGAACAATTATGTAAAAATTTGCTATCTTTTACATTTACTTTAATTATTTTCTTTGTTGCTACTAATTTATTTAACGCATTAGTTACAACAGTTACTTCAGGATATTCAGGCATGCAATAATTATAATAGTTTTTTAATTTTATATCTATTATTTAGCTTAAATATTTTTTAAGCTAAATAAGTTCATTTTAAATAAAAATTACTTTTTTTATGCTTTAAATAATAAAAATAGACACTTTTTTAAATGTGTCTATTTTCTTTTTCTATAAAATAAGAAACCAACAGCTGCAGCAGCTATAGTTGCTGCAATTCCAAATACCACACCAAAAATTAGACCAATTTTGCTTGTTTTTTTGTTAGTTTTTGGTTGAATGATTTCTGGTTTATTGTCTTCTATTTCTTTTGGTTTTGGTTTTTCTATAGGTTTTATAGTGATAGCTGGTGAAGCGGTTTTATCATCAGAATTCTTTGCTTTTTCTATAGGTTTTACAGTTATGGTTGGAGATGTTGTTTTATCATTGATGTTTTTTGGTTTTTCATTAGTTTCATTATTATCGATAGGAGCTTTAGGTGGTTCAATAGTTTTAGGTTCTTTAGGTTGGTCATTAGTACTTGTGTTTGGTTTATTTAAATGATTTTCAAAATCATTTAAATCATTTAACCTTAAATTACTTTTTTCTAATAATTTATTAAACTCAGACATATTTTTAACATCTAGTTTAGATTTGATATTTTGAATTTTGTTTTGAATTCTTTGTTGTCCATTTAAACTTTGATGCATTTGTTTTAATAAGTTTATATTGTGATCAATTTGATCCACAAAGAAATTGGTCTTAATTTCATTTAAGTGACTATTAAAAGAATTTTTAACTTCATCATCTGAATCTAAATAATTAATAGTATCTTTTAATGAAGTTGTATCTTGGTATAAAGTTTTTAAAGAATTAAACTTAGTAAATAGATCTAAATGTTGATGCTCTAACTCTTTATATCCGCTAATGCTATTAACATTTTCAATATGACTTATCATTTGTTGCTTATCACTTTGATAAAAATCATTGTGTTCTATTTGATTAACTAAATGATTTTTATAAATTGTGTTATAAAAATCATTTAACTCATTAAAACTAGTGATATCACTTAATCTAGCATCATATTCAGCATTTAGATTATTTTTGTTTATAAAGCTTTGGACTTCATTTTTTAAATGATTAAATTTATCGTTTTGATATTGATTTAATAAATTATTTAACTCTTGATATAAATCATTAATTTGGTTAATTGAACTTTCTTGATCATAACTTTCTTCTAAAAACGACTTTAATTGATTTAATTTATCAAAATAAATATCATTAATTTCATCAAAAGAACTTAAATTATTTTTGATATTTAAAATAGTTTGATTATCTTTTTGCAATTGTTCATAATATTCATTTAATCTAGTTATTAAATGAATATTATTGATACTTTCTGTAGCTGTATGTTTAATAAATTGATTAAATTGCATTAAAGCTAATTTATCTAATATTTTATGTTTAATTGTATCAATTCTGTTCAAACCATCTAGAGAATCATAACTAGCTTGTAAATTATTTTTGATATCAATTAATTGATTTAATTTAGATTCATCATTAAATTGTTCATTAGTAAATAGTGATTTAACTTGTTCAATTTGATTTGTTAAAGATTCTTTAACAAATGTTGATGAATTAATTCAATTGTAGTTATTTTCTAATTTAATATTATTTTCTACAGTTGTTAATAAGCTAACTAATTGATTAATATTTTGGATTAGTTGATTAATTTCTATTTCTTTATCATTAACACTATTAATAGTTGTTAATCCTTTAATTTGACTAATAATAGTTTGTTTAATAGCATCTGTAATTTGATTAAAATTATTTATTTTAGAAATTAAATTATTTTTAGCATCGATTAATTCGGTATTACCATTTAATGAATTTATTGCATCATTTAATTTATCAATTATATTTTTAGAGTTTTCTAGATTAATTATTTGATTATTTTGATAAAAATGTTCAGCAGTATCTAAAGTTTGATCAAATTGTTGTTTAATATCAACACTTGATTCAGTGTAAGAAATATCTGATTTAATACTTTTTGCAGCATTTAATGATGTGATTAAAGTATTTCATGAAGCGTTTAATTTATCAAAATTAGCTTTAAATTGATCAAATTCTAAATAATTTAAATCATTAAGTTTGTTTGTTAAATCGCTTTTGGTTGCATCATTTAATTGAGAACTATTAATAATTTGTTTTAAATTATCTTTTAAATTATTAAAATTAATTGTTCCATTTAATGATCTTAATGAGTTAGAAAATTGTTGATTTAACTCATTTAAATGTTGAATATTATTTTGATTTAATTGATTATTAACAAATAATGCACTAATCATTTCTAGTAAATTAGTAAATTCGATTTTAAAATCCTGATTAGCATAAACAAAATTAACATTATTTAAATCTTTATTATTTAAATAAAGATTTAATAAATCATTTGCTGATGATTTTAAATTATTTACATTAGTTAAAACACTATTAACTTGAGTTATTAAATTAGCTTGATCAATATCATTTTTAAATTGTTGTTTTAATTCATTATCAAAAACATTAATTGCATCAATTGTTTGTTTTGAGTTGTTTTTTGCTTGATCTAATAAAGTTCTACCATCTAAATTATTTAATACTTGATCTATTTTTGTTAAATAACTATTAATTTGATCTAAAGAAATATCTTTAATTAATCCATCACTAAAATAACTATTAATTTCATTATTTAAATTAATAACTGCTTGCTTAGAAGTATTAGATGAATTAAGATATAAATTATTTTCTTTAATTCTTGCTAAGCTAACGTTTTTTGAAATCAATCTATTTAAATTGGTGTTAATAGCTCTTAATTGTTGGATTTTAGCAGTAATTTCTGATACAAAATTTAAATTGTTGATTAGTTTAATTTCTTTTGAAATTAAACTAGAATTAAAATTATTTAATGTTCTTAATTGGATTTGAGCTTGAGCCTTAATTTTTCTTAAATTATCTAATCCATTAAGTTGTGTATAAGCAGTAGTTAATTCATTAAAATGAGTATTTAATTGATTAAAATCAGTTTGAATTAATTTATCATTTGCAAAATCTTGTTTTAGAACATTTAATTTTGCTTCAAAATTATCTTTAACATTTTTGCTTGAATTAAGATAATTTATTTTTTCATTATTTAATGAATTAGTATTAATTAACTGAGTGTATTGATTTAATTTAGCTATTATTGATGGTAAAGTACTTTGGAATTGATTAATCAATGATTGTTCATTAACTAAATTAGAATATAAATTCTGCTCTTGAACTTTTGATAAATAAAATTGTTTAAATCTATCACTAAACTTATCATTAGAATTAATTAAAAGTTTGACACTTGTTTTTAAGTCACTTAGTCTTTGATCACCATTAAGACTATTAAATTTTGATTTTAAATTCTCAATATTTGCGTTTGTTAATGTGTCATTATTGATTAGCAAATGATCTCAATATTGTTTTGCATTGTTAATCGCTTGAATTAAATTATTTTGAGATGCTGTATCGGAATTAAGATATTTAAAACTTTGACTTGAATTAATAAATTCTTCGTATTCTACTATTAAACTTTGTAAGTTGCTTGCAGTTAATAATAGCTGATTGATTGAATTTTCTTTATCTTTAACCAAAGTAATAGTAGTTAATGCTTGAATTTCAGTAGTTCATTTAGTAATAAGTGAATTTGAATATAAATTAGAAGTTCTAATTTTATTAATTAATTTATTTTTTGCAATTTCTAGCTGATTAGAGTAAGAAAATTGTTCTAAAATGGAATTTAAATTCTGGATTTTTGGATCAATTAAATTTGGTTCATTAACATTAAGTTTATTTGATTCGGTTAAACTTAATAAATCTCTTAATTTGTTATCTAATTCTACTTTAAGTTCATTAGATGCTTCATTATATGATTCATGATTTGCTTTTATTGTATCTACTTCAGTAATTTTTTGTTGTATAACTAAAAATTTTGCATCCAATTGATTGATTAAATTATGAATTTGATTTAAATCACTAATGTGATTTGCATTAGATAATGATTCTTCAAACAATTGTTTTATTCTAGTGCTTAAATGATTATTTTGTTTAAGGTCATTTATATAAGTGGTTCTTAATTGTTCGATTTTATTTGTTCCATTTAATGAACTAATAATCTTATTTAATTTAGCTATATCGTTTGTAACTAAATCACTATTATTTTGATTATATTTTTCGTTTTGATAATGACTTTGAACATTAGTTAAAACATTATTATAATTAGTTTTAATATCTAAATCAGATTCTAAATAATTATTATCAGTTTTAAGATTTTTAGCTCTAGCATATAAATTATTAAGTTCTTGTACTTTATTAATAAATGTGTTGAAACTTCTTTCAAAATCATTTAATTCAGTAACTAAATGATAAGTATTAACTTGCTGAGTTAATGTAGTTTTAACCTGGTTTGAAATTAAGTCATTATTAATCAAACTTAAAATATCTTGCTTTTTATTATTGAATAAAGTATCACCATCTAAATTATTATAACTTTGCTTTATAGTTTCTAAAATACGATTAATTTCATTTGTATCTCTAGATTGTAGTTTATTTCTGCTTGCTAAGTTTTCTAAAGAACGTTTATTTTGCTTAAAAATCTCTTGTAAATTAGATGAAGAATTTAAATATTTATAATCTTGAGTTGTTGTAGAACTATATTTTGTTATATCTCCAAATACATATAAAGCCAAATTATTTAATTGTTTAGCTTCATTAACAATATTTTCAAAATTATCTGTCACTGTGTTATCTAAAATTAAATCAACATAATGATTAATGATTGCAGTTGATAAATTAGTAAATTCATTTAATTTTAAAGCATGATTATTTCTATAAATGGTATTTCCATTAACAGCTAGTAGTAATCTCTTTAAGTCATAAGTTGCTTGAGTTATTTCATTAGCTTGATGTAAAATTGCAAGTTTATCATTATTAAATCAAGCATTATATTGATTAACTTTGTCTTTGATTTGTTGGATATTAGTACTATATTTATAATTAATATTTTCGTAATTATGACTAATTTGTTTAATTAAATGAATTAAATCACTACTTGATGTTGAAATTTCTTGTAATTTAGATAATTCTTGTTTAATATCAATTGCACTTGTCAAAGTATATAAATGATTTAATTGTTGTTCTTTTAATGAATCAGTGAAATTTAATGAATTAAAAGTATTATTTGAATAATTTTTAATTGTTTCTCGTTTGAATCAATTAATTTGGTCTGTAGTTTTAGCACTATATACTCTAGATAAAAAACTAGCACTATTATTAGATAACGCTTTAATAATCTCTACAACTTTGTTTCTAGTATTATTATTAACTAAATTAATATCTTTAGTAATGGTGTTATATTTTTTTGAAGGATAATAAATATTAGCTGCAGTTTTTTTGTATAAAATAACCTGTAATCTACCATTTACTGGTAAAGGATTGGTTAATCTTATAGTTTTATTTGAATTACTTAATGCATAGTCACTAACTACAGTAGTATTATTTACTTTAACTTCTGCATAAAAACCATCTAAATTAGTTGAATTAATATCAATAAAATTTGTATTAGATTCAACGTTATTAATATTAATTTCACTATTTGCAATAATTCTTCCTAAATAACCTCTTGATAATTGGCTATCAGATAAATAATAATTAGTCTTTACAATATTTAAAACTAATGAATCACCTGGGTAATCCATAGGAACAATTCCTAATTTAGTAAGATTATTTTGAGTCAGCATTCATTTTAAAACTTTACGATTAACTCCACCAGCAGTATATCAAGGTTTTTCACCATTAGCTCTACTGAAAAAATTAACTGAATAAGTTCTATCATCGCTATTATTAACACGTTTTACATGTTCAATAACTTTGTTGACTTTAGTGTCTTCATTAGTATCATATTCATCTTGTTGATCTAAGCTGGTTCTATAAAGTCTACCATGAGAATAATCTTGAGAAATGTGATGGTGCATATGATTTAGAATAAATATTTTTCCTCTAAGCTCTTTTAAGCTAGGGTTTACATCATATCTTCTAGATGTATTTTGATACATTACATCTGAATATTTAGAACTATTGATTACATTTTCAAATCATCTACCCCATTCTCGATCAGGGCCTTTGACACTATAATTTTCATCTTTTACCCGAACAATAACAGTTTCACTTGGATGAGCTTTTAAAAACTTTTTAAATGCATCTAAGGCAGTAGATAAATTTTCATAATATGAATAAGCTGCACCGTGAATTATTCATAATTCCCTTGATCTATTTACCCTAATATCAAAAAATCTTATCCCTTGTTTAAGCTGATCTACTCAACTTTTAGACTGTGTTTTAGCTCAAGCGGAACCAAAAGCTCATGCAATTCCATTTCCTGCTCACATCCCTGAGTCATGAGTACCTGGTATATTTAACTCGGTAAATTTTTTATTATCATTAACATCCTTCATTCAATCATTTAAGTTTAATCTTGTGGTTTTAGAGTCTGAAAATGCATCATCTACTGAATTAATATCAATGTTTTGTCGAGAAATGGAAATTGATAGAACGCTTAAACCTACAACAGATGTAGCTGCTGCAAATTTATATATTTTCTTCATTTTTTCCTTTATTTGTAATTTAAGTATTGTGTTAATTTTATTATATCAATTTATAATATTGTTTGCATTGTCATTTTGTAATTTGGCATATATTTTAATAATAAATTATAAAAATCTTTACCATGTCCATTCTTAGTTAGTGAATGGACAATTTCATGAGCTATAATCGCTTTTAATATTTGATCATTATAGCAGTATATATTTTTATTATAAGTAATTTTATGTTTGGTTTTATTATATTGTCCATAATAGCTAGAAACATCTTTAAAACTAAATGGAATACTAGTTATATTAAAGTCTTTTTCAACATTATCTTGGATTAAGCTAATGCGTTGTTTTAATAAGTTTAAAGCATAAGCTTTCACTTTTGAAATGACTTGAGTTTGATTATTGCATAAAATAGTGGCTATTAATTTATAATCTTTTTTTGAATAAATAAAAATACTTTTTAATGTTGAATTAAACTCATAAAACATCAAGTTATCAAATAGCTTAAACTCATTATTAAAATCATTAATAAAATTTTTTAAATTAAAAATATATCTTTCTATTCATTTAGAAGAGATATTTTTTAATATTAAATGAGCTTCATTAATTGAAGAACAATATACTAATAATTTATCCATTTTCATTTGTATTTTAGAAACATTTTTATTCTCAATAAAATAAAATGGTAGATTGTAATCTTGATATTTAAAATAATGAATTTGCATAGTATTATTGTATTAAAAAAGAGTGATAAAATCACTCTAATCTTAAAAAAAGATATAAAAAAATAGCAGCTCCCTATTTTCACCTTTCGGCTATCGTCGGCACTAAAGGGCTTAACTACTGAGTTCGGAATGGATTCAGGTGATCCCCTTTGCTATAACCACTGATAATAGTATAGCACTATTTTTTAAAACACCAAATCTTTTTTTGAAAAAAATGTTGTTTTTTTAAATTCTAGATTCCTTATTAATAATTGATTGATATATCCTAATTAAACATTGGGTTTTCTTCATCGTGATTTATCATTTGTGATTGCATAATTTGATACTGATTAAATTTTAATATTGTCAGTCTAGATACCACAAAAAACGCAATTATTACTCCAAAACTAGCAATTGCAGTAGCATTTGAAAGAATATAAATTTGAACATATGATATAGGAATAAATATTAAATACAATAACAGTAAAATAAATATAGTTAAGCTTTTTGTTCTTAGATAAATATTTATTTCACTATCTATTTCTTTAGTTAATTTATGTAGCTTAAAGGATAAGATAGCACTTAAAACACCAAATATATAAACTATTAGACCAAATATTATTGGTGTGATAGTAGTAATAACTAATGCTATAGCTATAATTAATAATTGACTTGATTTAGAATTAATAGCTATAAATATTATTTGTCATATAGAATATTCCTTTAATAAAAGGAATAATCCTGAAATATTAGAGATGTTCTCTTTTGATATTTTTGTTAGATTTGTATTGTTTTTTATTTGAGTAGTTTTTAGTAATTCGGTTAAATTCCACCATAAAATAAACATTGTAGATATAACTAAAATCATAGATGCTACAATACCCAATATAAAGAAAATAAGCATCTTTTTGCGATAATTTTTAAGTTTAATAACCATTTCATTTAAATTTGTCATATTATTCATTAAAAAAGCACGGTTCCCGGTTTAAGGGTCCGTGCTTTTAGTTTCCTAGTAAAATATATATAGAAAAAAATAAACGAAAGGAAACCAACTTAATTATAATGAATAAACGTAAAAGTCCAATAGTTAAACCTATTTGCATTAAACAATTCATCTCAAACCATTTAAATAATAAACAAAATATCAAAGTTTATAAGCATTACCTTTTTAAGAAAACTAAAGTTGATACAGACTTTTATATTCAAGTGCTATCATCAAAGAGAAAGTTTGACCCTAATCATTTTAACGTATCAAGTGTTATGATAATGGTTGATCGCCTAAAGAGTAATAATAGCTTAAAAGAGATATCTAAAGAGCTTGGATTTAGTCGTAAAAGCATTGTTTCAAACTTTAATAAACTAATGAAATTTAACGACGTTAAACACTTTCCAAAACGTCAAAGATGCAATAATTGCGGTCAGTACTTTCAACAAATTCAATGACTTAATATTAAAAATTGATTTGACTCTAGAAACCAAGCTGAACAACATAGAAACTTTTTACAAAAACAAATTATGAAAAATAGATATAAAGATTTCTTTGTTTATTTAAATGAAGTAACTAAAAATTACAATAAGAACAAATTTAAAAAAGTAAGTGTTAGAGCTATTAAAACTTCTATTTTTAACATTAGACTAAACTTTATAGAAAGCAACCCAAATTCATATATCACTAGCGAACAAAGTATTTACCACTTACTGAAATTACCATATTTAAACCTTCCTATAGACATTTTACCTATTGTTTCAAAACGTGGGTATAGTTCTGTTTTATCTAGAAAACAAGTACAAAAGAAAAAGAAAATTGGTTTAAACATAAAATATCGTAGTGAAGAAATTAATTTAAGACAAAACTTTTTTGACTATGAAATGGATACAGTAGTAGGATCAAAAAGATCTAAAACTGTTCTTTTAACATTACTTAATAGAAAAAGTAGAAAAGCTTACTCAATCAAAATTGGTAGAACTGCTTTAGCTGCTAAAGAAGGTTTAGAAACCTTAATTAAAGCATTTAATTTAAGAATAGATAGCTTAACAATTGATAATGGATCTGAGAATTATTTATTAGATAAAATTGATTGTATAGGACAAATTTATCACTGCGATCCTTATCGATCATCACAAAAAGGTTCAATCGAAAATATGCATAGAGAAATAAGACTATTTTTCCCAAAAGGAAAAACTTTTGACAACACTTCACAAGAAGAAATTCAAGAGATAATGAACAGAATTAATAACAAAACAAGAAAATCATTAAAATACAATGGGAAGTACTTATCACCTAATGAGTACGAAAGAATTCTCTTTGCTCAATCTTGTTAAATTTACATAAAAAACAATTTTTCTAACATAAATTTTGAAAATTTTAATTTTGCGACTTTTGTGTTTTGTACAAAACACATCTTTTTCTACATCCTTTTTTAGTAATTTATATGAAATATTATAGAATTTAACTATATAGAACTAGGTACTTGCTTAAGTACTTTTAAAATCTCTAAAACCAAGAACCGTAAAACTTTAATAAATACATTTAAATTTGTCATATAAAAATTATATATTTTTATCTTAAAATATTTTAATTATGAACCAACATTATTACAAAAAACCATTCTAGTTTTAAACTAGAATGGTTTTATAAATAGCTTAATTGTGATCGATTGATTCTATTAACTATTTTCTTCATAAATACCAAAGTTATAATTTCTAAAATTAATAATAATGGCACTATTATAATGACATATGGAATAATAATGCTTAATCCTTTAATAGAAGTAATAATCACTAATAAAATAAAAGTAGCTAGTGATAAACTTCTTAGTGAGCTTCCTTCATAGTCATTTAATTTATAAATTTTATAAGTGGTTATTGAAGCAAGAATATTAAATACTAAAACAGTAATACTCATTCCTAATAAAGCTAAAGCTCCAATTACTACAAAAATAATAACAATTATTAATGGACCAGTATAAATATTTTTAAAGATATCTCTTGCACTTGAAATATTGCTATTTAAATTCATTAAACTGATTTTATTCGAAAGTGATTCATTAACTCCATAACTTATTGCAGTTATCACAATTGCTAAAATCATTAAGAAAAATAATGACACTTGCACTATTTTTAGTATTAATATTGTTTTTCAATATTTATATAATTTGGTTTTTAAGATTTCTAATGCTTCCATAAATAAATTATAAATTAATCATCAACAAAATATTAACAATTAAATATTTTGAACAAATTATTAATAAATTTAATTTATAAAATCACTTTCTTATTAAATAAATCTTCTTGATTTGAAGTTAAATGGTGTGATACAAAAATAATAGTTTTATCAAGAGATAAAATTTTATTTAAAATATCATCCCGATTTTCTTTATCTAAATTACTTAAAACTTCATCTAATAAAAATACTGGTTTATCAATATAAAAAGCACTTGCAAGTTTGATTCTTTGCACTTGACCTTCTGAAAGATTACTAACATCAACATTTGTTTCATCTTCGATGAAATTAATGTTGAATAACTCTTTAAGTTGATTGATTTTTTCAACTGAATAGTTTGTTTCTTGAGCTGCAATAATTTGGTTTAAACTAGGATATTCAAGTAATTGAATATCTTTATTAACTAAAGTAAATAAATTAGCTAAATCAGTTTCTTGTTCATATAAAGTGTTATTAATTTTTATGGTTCCACTAGTAGGATCTAAGTAATTCATCATTAAATTAATTAAAGTTGATTTACCTTTACCACTAGTTCCTTTAATTAAGACTTTATCATTAGCATTAATAGTTAAATTAAAATCTTGGAATATGCTTTTTTCTTGATAATTAAAGTTTAAATTTTGAATGCTTAATTGATCAAAATGATCAAAAGCTAAAGCTTTTTTATCAAATAATTCACTAAAGAATTCTTTAGCTTTATTATCAAATTCTTTCACTGTATTAATAAACATATAGTTATTAATTAAAGCATCTAAATAACCTACATAAGTTGCAAAATTAATTACTAAAACAATTAATACACTTAAATCAACATATCCTTTAACATATAAAACTAGCGAAACAACAAAAGTAATTATGAAAGCAAATTTATTTAAAAATTTTGAACCTTCACCAAAGAGTTTTGTTTTCATTACTACTTTATTGTACATTTTAACAATTGGTGAAGTTTGTTCTTGATATAAATGGTCAAAATATACAGTTTTATTATTGTTTAAAAAGACGTTTTGTACTTGAGTAAACGCAATAACTTTTCCCATTCATTTTTCTGCAATTTTTGATTCTTTAACTTTTTGTTTAGGGATAGCTCTAACTACTAAATAAATCTTAATTGGTAAGATAATTAATGACACAATAAAAATAATTCCCATTACTTTTGGTGCTATAGTTCCATAAATAATTAAAGTACCAGCAATAGAAACTATTGAGCTAACAATTAATAAAAACTGAGCAGTATTAACTGCAACATTAAAAGCATCAGTATGGAAAAGGTTAAGAATTTTATCTTTACCTACTTTGTTTAAACTCTTTTGATGTTTTTGCAAAATAGTTTTATATCACTCAAGCGTTAAAATATTTTTGTATTTAGTAATTACACTATAAGCAACATATTCTTCTAAAGTATTTGAAAAAATAATAATTATAAAAGAACATAAATATAATACAATTCAAATTAAAAAATCATTATTTACACTTGCTGTATTTCAACTAATTAAAAATTGATTTAATAAAAATAATTGTAAAGCAGCTACTAAAGCATTAAAAGTTGCAACTAAAAGTAAAGGAATTGATAAATGATATAGTTTTAAAAACTTTTTAAGATAGTAATTCATTTATTTTTCCTCCTTCTAATTTATAAACTTTATTAAATTTATCTTTATCTAATTCTTTTATAGTGTGTGAAATTAGAATAATAGTTTTATTGCTTTTTACTAAAGCATCATAAATAATTGCAGCATTACTTGGGTCAATATTACTTAAAGATTCATCAAATAATAAAATATCTTTATCACTCATTAAAGCACGAATGATTGCTAATCTTTGTATTTGGCCAAGTGAATATTGTAAATTGGTTAAATCAACCATTTCATTTACATCTAATTGTTCTAAATTAAATTCTTTTAATAAACTAATTGCATCATTAATTTTATGCTTGTCTCCAAGAATTAAATTATTCATTAAAGTATCTTCATAGAAATTAATTTCTGAGCTAGAAACATAGTAATTTTTATAAATGTCTTTAATTTCTTGCTCGTTTATTGGCACATCATTAAACACATAACTACCATTATTTAAATTATTAACTCCTAATAAAATATCAAATAATGAACTTTTACCAACTCCACTTTCTCCATAAATCAAGACTTTGTCCCCTTGATTAATGTTTAAGTTAGCTTGGTTAAAAATAGTTTTATTATCATATCCAAAATCAATATCAATTAAATTTAAACTTTTTAGTTTATTAATATTTTTGTCAATCAAAGCAAATTTATGATCATAACTTAAATCTGGATGAAGAGTTTTAAGAAAATCATTAAGTGCTCCATTGAAAGCTCTTAGGCTAAAAATTCCACCAAATAAAGACTCTACTGAATCTACTAAAGTTTTACTTTGATTAATAATTAAAACTAAAATCGCAAAATCAATATATGGAGTTTTAAAGATTAAAATAATACTAATCATTAAAATTAAAATGAATGATAAACTCGCTAATGTTCCTTCAATTAATTTTAAATAAGCTTCACTTTTAATCATTTTATGTAAATATTTATTATTTAAATCCTTCACTAAATTAGTAGTTTTTGTAAAAACTTTATCGTTAATTCCTAGTACATTAGCACTGTAAATTAATTCTGCAGCTTCATTTTGGACTTGCATTTCATTATTGAAGTAGTCATTGACATTAGCTACCATGTTTTGCATTAATCCATTCAAGAATAAGCTTACTAATAAAAATACTAAAGAAATTGGAATTAAATAACTTAAAGTAATTGGAGCGACAAGTCCAATACCAATAGTTAAAGCAATAGTTTTACCTAAAGATGAAAATAAATTAATGAAATTATTTACTATACTAGAACCAACAACTTCTGTTACTTTGGTTAATACAGTTAATTTATCTCCTTCTTTTATTTCTCTAAACATTTTTAGCCCTTTATTAGTAAAAATGTTAAAAAGATTTCTTTGAATTAAAAGTCTAAATTTATTATTTAATTTTAATTTTAAAAACATGACAATTGATGCAAAAACCAATATTAATGTATTTAAAGCTAAGAATAAAGCAAAATAAATAACAAATTTACTATCGCTAAACAAAGTCAATGCTAAGTTATTTTTTAATAAATCAACAAATATTTTAAAAACATATGGATAAAACCCAAAAGCAAGCACTTCTAAGAAAACCACAAAAAGAATTATTGAAATTTCTTTTTTAAAATATTTTAATAATAGTTTCATTTTTTCCTTTCTTTTTAAAAAAATAACCATTTATGCAATGTGGTACATAAATGGCTATCCTTAATACTGAATTATACTTTTTAAAACACTTAAATCATTATCACTGATATTAAAAATATTTTTATAATCTATATTTTCATTAATTAGTATACTAATTAATTTTAATTGTTCTTTTATAAAAATAATGTATTTTTCAATATTAAATTTTGTTCCAATATTTAATAATAGTGACAATACACCAAATAATCCTTTTTCGGTAGTTAATTTGTTCGATTGAGCATTGATAAAGGAATCTAATATTTCAAATAAGATTTCTTTGCTCTTTTGATTTTTGAATTTAAGATGATGAACATAGAAAATAAATGCTAAACCAGCAATTCCATCATAAATATATGGTGAATAATTATCTTTAGTTTTGATTGCTAAAGACCCATTAATGTTAATCACTTTTTTATCATAAGTTTCTTTTAGTAAATTAAATAATTCTTCTTGATTATTGTCGGATAAAACTTTAGTAAAAAGCTCTATTCAATCTTTTGAAAAACCTTTTAATTCTTTACTATCAAATCCAACATATATTCTAGTTATCATTAGAAAATTACTTGAAATAGTAAAAGAATTGTTTTTAATTCTTAAATTAACCTTTTTGTCTTTAAAAATTAATTTAGTTTTGTCATTTGATCAATCAATATCCACTAAATCCATAACTCAATTATTAATATTTAAATAATAATTAAGTTTTTTATCTCATCAAATTTGTTTTGATGCTTGATAATTATTTAATGTAGAAATAAATGAATCATATGATTCTCAATTTAGATCACTATCATTTAAGTATTTTAAATTATTAATTTTTTCAACTTGCTCTTGATATGATAGTTTTTGCTCAAATAATAAATCTAAAATTACTTCTAAGAAATTTATAGGTAATTTAAAATTAACAAATAATTTTTCTCAATATTTTTCAACTATTTCTTGATTAATTTCTTTTTGTAAAAGCGATTTATCAAAACTTAATAATTCTAAAAATAATAAACCTAATTTAACTTTCTTTATATCTTTGCCAAAATAATTAATATTTAAGTCATTTAAAATAAAATCTTTTAAATTTTCTTTATTATTAACTTTTTCATCAAAAATCAATTGATCTAGATCAATACATTTAACTTTATTTTCTTTTAAATCGTAAATAAAGTTTCTTGGTATTGTATCATTCATATCTAAATCTAAATTATTTTGATGAAAATCAAGTAATGATATAAATATGGTTGAATAATTATTTACACTGCATAAGTTTTCATTAATGAAAACATCTTTATTATAAAATGGTGTACACTTAATTTGAAAACTAATTAAGTTTAAACCTTGAATATAATCTCAAACAGTAAAATAATCTTTTTCTAAGTAAAATTCATCAACAAAATTTGAAAAATAATCTTTATTTTTAATTTGCTTTCACGATTCTACTTCTTTTTGTTTATTTTTAATAGCACTAGTTAAGGAAGTATCAAAAGTTCCGTATTTAGCGTGTTTAATTATTTTTAAAGAGTTATCATTATCACTAACTAAATAAACATTAGTTGATGGTTTGTTTAGAATAATTTTTTCTATTTTATACCTATCATTCAACAGTAAGGTGTTATAATTATTATTAGACACTACTAAATCATTTTCGAATTCAGGGACATAAAACTTATTTCTATCGTCTTGCGGAAAAGCGTTAGGGATAAATTCTCCGTATCTATAATGAATTAGTTTAGATTCTTTATATGATTTATCACCATTTATAAATACACCATCAGATGATTTAAAAATGTTAAATAAATCTTCAGCAATTGTTATAGCATTATCACGATTTAAAGTGTAAATAGTTATAAATTTTCCAAATGCACTAAAACTAACTTTATCACTTAATAATTCTTGATATTGCTCGGTTGTTTTTACAACTTTGAATGTTATTTCATTCTTAACTGCATATTTTACAAAAGTTTCTAGTGTGCTTATTGCGTCATCCAAAATCGGTGACAAATGTATTTTTCAACCATGCTCTGGAATAGCATGGTTTTTATTTTCAACAACAAAATAATCATCATTTTCTTTTATTTCAAAAGCATAAGTGATATTTTGTTTTAGAATTAATTTTATTTGGTTTGCCATCTATAATTATCCTAATTTTCTTGACATTTTCAAGTAATACAAATAAGTGTAATTTTACCTTTTGCGTATAATCCTTCTAAATCTTTTTGTAATTCTCCATATTGATCTGCGTTTAAAACACTTTTTTGATTTAATAAATCAATTTCATAATATGATAAATTTGAATTTAATGTTGCTAAATTCATTATTGAACCTCCGTGTATTTTAATTTAATTTTTTGGTGCTTTGTATGAGAATCGAACTCATGACAATTGATTACGAGTCAACCGTTATACCATTTAACTAACAAAGCATGGTGGAGATGAGGGGAGTCGAACCCCTGTCCACATATGAATAATAAGCTTAAGTCTACAGTTTAGTTTATTTTTAATAACATTTAAAATTCTAAAATAAACAAAAAGAATTTTAAATGTGTGACTAAATTCGTTCAAAGTTCGTCAAGCTTTAAACTATTCTTAATTAACCTACTTTAAGTTCAAGAAACCACTTAAAGCAACTTTGTTGCATTATTAAGCAAAAGCAAAGGTTTGATTTCCAGCGAAAACTGGGTTTGCGAATGAATATTCGCTTGATTCTTCGTTTCCGTTTAAGAAAGCCTAGTAGCAATTATAGTCTGCTACACTACTGCATTAAACTCATACCCATACATGTCGAAACCATTACATCCCCTAGTAAAATTTTAGAGTTTGTTGAATACGCTTATTTGTCTCTTCTTTGGTAATTTTTGCACGTTTATCATATTTTTTTAAACCTTTTGCAATAGCTATTTCAATTTTTAAGCGTGATTGGTTATTAAAATAAATCTTAAGTGGAATTAAAGTTACTGATAAGGTATCTAAAGTTTGCTTTAATTTACGTATTTCTTTTTTGTGCATTAAAAGCTTTCTATCTCTAGTTTCATCACATTTAACTAACATATATTGCTTAAAAAATGCTTCTTTAAGATAAAGTTCATTTTTATAAATTGAGCAATAAGCATTAGTTAAATCAATTTGACTAGCTCTAGCACTTTTGACTTCTCATCCCAACAGTTGCATTCCTGCTTCATATTTTTCAACAATTTCGTAATCACGAAATGCTTTTTTATTATTCGATACTATTTTCATAAACCACACTTATTTTATTATATTTAAGGGTCAAAACGATAAAAAAAGCAAAATTATAGTAATAATTTTGCTTAAAATCTTGAATAAGTTCTATTTCCTACAAATACTCTATAATAGGCTACATTAAAAATTAATCCAATAAAAAAGAAATAAACTATTAATCCTACATATAAACCAACAATAACTAATAAGTTCAATACCCCACTATAATTATCTTTTTTTAGAAATATTTCAGATATAAAGTGATATGAAATATTTAATAAAAAGATCGGGATTAAGGATAATAATAAACCTCTTCATAAGTGTTTAATTTTTATTTTGAATGATACTAAATATTTAAATCATAAAAGTAGCATACAAAATAAAAACATCAATGAAAATAAACTATAAAATAAAAATGATTCCCAGTTAATGCTTTCTTGATTAAATATTTCAGCATTAATTTTTAATTTTTGGATCACTATTGTATATAAAAAAGTAAATGCAAATAATAATAAAGTAGTTCCTAATGAAACTCAAATTCCTTTTAATTTATTTCCTCAATATGTACCTAATCGTTTATGTTCGAATAAATAATTTGAAGAATAAATTAATTTTCCATATCCATTTGATGAAAAATATAAGAAGGACAATATAACAATTAAAAATTTAATTACATCAGCACTAGTTGCTAAACCAGTATTGCTTGCAGGAAATAATACATCACTTTTGATTGAAAAAATGTTGGATAAAACTAAAGAAAAAGTGTTAATAAAATTACTTTGATTTTGGTATGAAAAACCAAATCAAGTAAAAATATAAGCAGCTAGAGTATTAAAATAAATTACTAAATAAATTGATGGGATAAATGATAGAAAAATGTTTAAAGTTGGAGAGTTTCATATCAAACTAAAATCAATTGAAGTAATTTTTAAATGTACTATTTTAACAGTTTTATTAATTAAAACTTTTTTCTTTTCTTTTTCATTGCTACTTGTTTTTTTAAACACTTTAGGCATTCCACGTAAGAATATAAGTGTAATAAACAATGCAATTTTTAAAGTGATGGTTAAATATAACCATTCAAAGAAATAACCTAAAGCATTTCAATAAATCACATTTTTATTAAATCCAATTTGACTTTTTTTGATTCGCTTTTTGGTTAATTCTTTATACATATTTTTATTTAAATTTTTCATCAAGTAATTTAACTACTATGTCATTAGAAATTTGTGGATTTACTTGTCCATTAGTTTGTTTCATAATAGCTCCCAAAATAAATTTTACTACTCTTTCAGGTCTATTAGGATATTCATTTAATAACTCTTGGTTATTTTCCATTATATTTAAAGCAATTTCAGAAATTACTTGTGGATCTGAAATTTGTTTTAAATTATGTTTAGTTAATAATTGTTCAATATCTCCATCAAAATCAACTAATAATGGAATAAGTTTTTTAAGTGATTTACCTGAAATTATTTCTTGCTCAAGTAATAATAAAGCTAGATTAATATATTGTGGAGCAATATTTAAATGATATGCTTTAGTTTTTTTAGTATTTGCTAAAGAAACTATTTCAGCAAAGAATACTTTAGATAATTTGTCTTTATCAGCATATTCAATTGAATCAAAATATTTAGCTAAATCTAAATCATCAATTAAACTTTGAACATAAATGTTTTGAATTCCTGCATTTAAATATCTTTGTTCTTTTTCTAGTGGTAATTCTTTTAATTTAACACTATCAATAAAGCTATCGCTTAATTTAATAAATGGAATATTAGGTTCAGGGAAGTATTTATAATCCACAGTTCCTGTTTTAGTACGCATTACAATATTGGTATTAGTTTGATCATCAAAACGTTTAGTTTGTTGAAGAATTTCTTGATTTGTAAGAATTTTTTCTTTTTGAATTTCAATCTCATTCTCAATTGCTTTTTTAATATTTGATAATGAGTTCATATTCTTAATTTCAATTTTAGTACCAAAACCATCATATCCATAAGGTCTAAGTGAAATATTAATATCAGCTCTTAAAGAACCTTGTTCTAATTTAGCTTCTGAAATTTCTAAACATAAAGCAGTCTTTTTAATCATATCAACATAAGCTGCAGCTTCATCAGCAGATCTAATTACTGGATAAGTAACTATTTCAATTAAAGGAATTCCAGCACGATTGTAATCTAATTTAGTTCCATTATCATCATGATGTTGTCTTGCAGTATCTTCTTCTAAATGAATTCTTTCAATTTGAATTTTTTTAGCTTGATCATTAACTTTGATTTCTATTTCACCATCTTTTCCAATAGGTCTATAAAACTGAGTAATTTGATAACCTTTAGGTAAATCAGGATAAAAATAATTTTTACGATCAAAGTGCATTTCACTATCAATTTCCATATTTAATGCTTTAGCCAATGCAATTGCATATTTAACTGCTTGTTTATTAACCATTGGTAAAGTTCCTGGATAACCAAGATCAATTTGATTAGCACAAGTATTAGGTTGGGCATTAAAATCAATTCTTGAACCAGAAAACATTTTAGTTTTAGTTTTTAGCTCTAAATGAATTTCAATCCCAATAATTGTTTCAAAATTATTCATACATTTCTCCTATTAATTCTTCAATATATTCTGCATTAGCTAATAATTGTGCATCTTTATAATTTGCTGCATCGATAGCAAGGTTAAATGGAAAGTTTTGATATTTAGCTAAAGGGATAGTAATTGATGGATTTCCTGCTAAATTAGCTCCAGTTAAAATATAGTTCATAACATCATAATCTTTTTCACTACCAAAAGTAGGAGCAATTCCACCAAAAGCAGGATAAATAACAACATCAGCTTTATCATGTAATTCATTTAAATAGTTTTTAATTACTCTACGAGCTTTTTGAGCTTTAATAAATAACTCTTCTTGATTTTCTGAATATAAGAAATAGCTTCCAAGACTCAATCTTTCTTGCACCATTTTTCCAAAACCTTTAGATCTAGTTGAATGCATTAATTGTTCTCAAGAATCTCCTTCTTGTCTATTTCCAAAAGCTACTCCATTTAAATTAGCTAAATTAGAGCTAGCTTCTGAGAAGCTAATTACTTGATATACTGGTTTAATAGTTCTTAAAATATCTAAATTAGGCTTTATTATTTCTACTTTTATATCTTTTTCTTGCATTTTAGCTATTAATTGATCAATTGCATCATTAACATAAGCTTCACAAAATTCACTAAAGTCTAATAAAATAACTTTATTTGGTTTAGTTTTAATAACATTATTAATTTCTACTTCTACAGTAGTCATATCTTTATTATCTAAACCATATACATTTTGAGCTACTACTATAGCATCATTCACATTATGAGTAAAATAAGCTACTGTATCTAATGATGAAGCATAAGCAAACATTCCATATCTACTAATTGCACCATAGCTAGGTTTAAATCCCACAACTCCACAATAACTTGCAGGTAATCTTACTGAATCTCCTGTATCTGAACCTAAAGCAATACCAACATTTTTGCTAAAAGTAGCAACAGAACCACTAGAAGAACCTCCAGCATATTTAGTTTTGTCTAGAGGGTTAGTGATTAATCCATAAGCACTATAAGTTCCAGTTCCTCCAAGAGCTAATTCATCATTATTCACTTTAGCTAAAGCTACTGCTCCATTATTAATTAATTTATCAACTACTGTAGCATTGTATGAAGGATAAAAGTTATCTAAAATCAATGATGAAGCTCTAGTTAAATAATCTTTAGTCGCAAAAACATCTTTAATGGTTAAAGCAACATTGTTTAAAGCACCTTTTTTAGCTTCTTTGATTTCCATCATAGAAGCTACACAATTATTTTGATCATTTTTTAACTCATTATAAGCTAAATTACAATCACCTTTATTTAAAAATTCTCTATTCATTATTTAACCACCTTTGTAAGTATGATATAGTCATCGTCTGCATCTTTAGCATTTTTTAAGATATCTTGTTTTGAAATAGCATAACTTGTATCTTCTATATCTTCACGTAAAAAATCAATTTTTAATTCTTCATTTATATGAGTTAGTGGCTTAACATTAGCTAAATCTAATTTATCTAATGATTTAAGTTCATTTTGTAATTTGGTTCAATTATTTAAAATATTTTCAATAACTTCATCAGTAGGTTCTAGCATTAATGATGAAACTATTTCAATAAGTTTTTCTTTATTCATTGTTTGCATAAATTCTCCTATCATTTAGGAATGCTATAAAATTCCATTCCATTTAAGTATTCTAAATCACCTTCAAGATTATTTAATTTTAAATAATATGAATGCAACATCAATCTACTTGCTTTTTTACCACCATATTTTCTATCACCATAAATTGGTTGATTTAATCATTTTAAAGCTAATCTAATTTGGTGTTTTCTACCAGTTTTAATTGTTGCTAATTTCTTTTTACCTAAAGTTTCTAAAATAGTAATAGCTAATTTAGAATCAGGAACTTCTTTAGCATAAACTTTAATTTTACCTGTTAAATGATCTTTTTTGTGATATAACCTAACTTCTAATTTATCTTGATTAAAATCACTAATAAATTGATATTTTTTAATAAAACTATTAGATTTAGCATTAAATTGACTTACTGTTTGATAATTTTTTCCATAAACAATAATTCCACTAGTATCTTTATCTAATCTTCCTATGTGAGATGGTTTAAAACTATCTACTGGTTTAAATTTTAAATAATTTAAAACTTGTAGATCTAAATTGTTTTCTCCATCATGCACTGCAATTCCACTTTTTTTATCAATAATTAATAAATTATCATCCTCATATAAAATTTTAAAATCATAGTTGATTTTAGCTATAGTTTCTTTCTTTTTAAAATCAACTATTCCATAAACTACAATATGATCATTCTCTTGAACAATATAATCTTTTTTAATGTTTCTTTTTCCATTGACTTTAATATCTTTTTTTCTAAATAATGATTCAATTTTACTTAGTGGTAAATTATTTAAGTATTTAGTTAATACTTTAAATATAGTTCGATTATGATCATTAAGTGTTGCTTGTATTTCAAACATAAAACTCCTTTAATTAAAAAATAATCCCAAACCCGGATTATTCTTCTCTTTGACTACTAAATAAATCAAAATCATTATCATTTTCATCATCAATATCAACGAAATTAAACTCATCAATTCTTGGTAAATCTCTCATTGTAGTAATTCTAAAATGATCATAAAATTTATTAGTAACTCCATATAAAACTGGATTTCCTTGAGTTGGAGAAATTCCAACTTCTTCAATAACACCTTTATCTAATAAAGTGTTAACTATAGTATCTGATGCTGAACCACGAATTTTTGAAATTTGACCTTTGGTTATTGGTTGTTTGTAAGCAATAATTCCAGCAACTTCAATAGCAGCATTAGTAAGACGTTGTTTTTTGGTGATAGATACCATTTTTTGAATGTATTCTTTGACTGATTCTCTGGTTGCTAATTTATAAACATCGTTAAATACAACTACTTTTAATCCACGATCTTCTTCATTAAAACTTTTATGAAAATCATTTAATACTTTTTTAGCTTCAGCAATAGTTTTAAGATTAAAAATTTCTTTAATTTGTTCTAAAGTTAATCCTTCATCACCTTGGATATAAAGTAATGCTTCAATAATTTTATTTTTCATCAACCACCTCTTTTTTAGTTAGTCATATTTCACCAAATTCACTATCTTGATTAATTGTTAAAAATTGCTGTCTTGCTAAATCTAGAATCGCAATTAAAGTAACTACAAAATGTTGAATTGAAGGTACATTAAACACTTGTTCAAATGAAACTTTATCATTGGTTAATACCAAATTTTTAATGAAATCAAATTGATCTTCAGGAGTTAATTTAAAAGGTTTTAAGCTAGTGGTTCTTAATTTTTTAGCATAAACTCTTTCAAACATCATTCTTAAAGTAGTGATTAATTTCATTGGATTTGAATGACCATCTAACCTAGTTGATGAATCATCAACCATAAATTCTTCAACATTGGAAGGTTTTTTTATAAAGATATCTTGTCTTTTAGTTTCAAAAGTTTTTAATGTATCTCTAACATCAATAAATTGTTGATATTCAACTAATTGTTGAATTAATTCTTGTTTTTCTTCTTCAATTTCTTCTAATTCTTCTGGTTCTTGAAGCAACATTTTAGCTTTAAGTTGCAATAAAGTTGCAGCCATTACTAAATAATCACCAGCTATATCAATTTCATTTTCTTTTAATTGATTAATAATTTCAATATACTGAGTTGCTATTTCTAAAAGATTAATATCTAGAATATTAATCTTTTTATCTTTAACTAAAGCTAAAATTAAATCTAAAGGACCATCAAAATTATCTAGATTACTAATTGTGAATTTGTAATCTGAATCATATTCTAAATATTTATTAGATAGTTTCTTAAGATTCTTTTTGCTCATGTTGTCTTAATTCCCTTTGAATAAGATTTTTTACTCTTTCTCCAAGAGATTTGTTATCTTGCATAATAAAATCAGTTGGTTTAAGTGGTTTTAAAAATGAAACCACAATTTTTAATCTACCTTTTCTTTGTTTATCAAAAGCAGTTTCTGAATTATAAATTGCAACAGGAACAATTGGAATTTGTAAAGTTTGAGCAATTTTAAATGCCCCAGCTTTAAATTCACCTAATTCTTTACCTTTAATTCTTGTTCCTTCTGGGAAAATTACTCCATATGATTTATTTTCTTTTACAAAAACACCAAAATCTGATAATTTTTGAATGCTTTCACGGAAATTCTTACGATCTATTAAAGTAGTATCTAATATGGTTAATGCATTTTTAACCATAAATTTTTTACCAAGTTCTTCTTTAGCAACAAATACTGGAATTTTTTGTAAAATACCTAATTCTTCAGTTTGTTTTTCTAAAGCTGCAATAATAGCTAAAGGATCCATATTTGATTTATGGTTTGGTGCTAAAATAACTCCACCATTATTAGGGAGATTTTCAAAACCTTCAACCACTAAATCAACATTATAAATATTCATTATTTTTTTAGATAATTTTAAAATATATTTATAACGTTCATTAACATCCATCATTTCTGGTGTTTTTTTATATTTTCTAGCTTTCATACGTAAAGAAAAAGCACGTCATAGTCAAATTGGACTAAATAACACTTTCTTTAAAGTTGTATTAATTGCGATTTTTTTCATAATTCTCCTTAACATTTTCTAACACAAAAGCAATTAAAATATCTTGATCATGACTTATGGATATACTAAAATTTAAAAAATGTCATCGATTGTTATATTTTTTAAGATTTATTTGACTAAATCTATAATACTTGTTATTTGCTTTAAAAATAGCTTCTTTTATTGCTCAAGCTCGAGCTAAAAATAATGCTTTTTGCTCTGTTTTTAGTTTTATAAACTGATTAAATTCATCAATTGACAAAATTCTTTTTGCAAAATTAATATCAGCTTTTTCAAAGCGTGAAATATGTGTAATGTCTACACCTATAGGTCTATAAAATGCATCTTGCATTGATTTTAAAGACTCAAGTTCCATAATACTTAAATTATAATTTAATTATTTTAAATGATAAAACAAAAATAGTCTATATGACTATTCTTCAATGGTTAAAACAATGTGATAATCTCCTAATTTCATTTGTTCTAAACCGTTAGGAGCAAATAATTCATATTCAAAACTATATTTATTTTCACTAAATTCTTTTTTGTTTCATACAGAAGTAATTGGCATTTCAATTAATTGGTTTTCAGGACCTGTGACACTTAATGTAAAATGTGCTTCTTGTTGTCAAAGTAATTCAACATAAACTGTTCCAGCAAAAATATTAATTCTTTTTTGATCGTGTGATATTTCGATTCTATTTCTAATGTTTTCACTAGGTTCTCTAAAATCATATACTTGATATTCTTCATTACTGGTTTTTTCAACTTCTGCAGTAAATTGAATTACATTAGGTTCATCAGTATTTTGTGCTAAAATTGTTGATTTAAAATTAATTTTCATATTGAGCTAACCTTTCTAAAATTACATCTTGTCCAAATAAATAAATAGCTTTAGCTAATTCTGGACCATGTTCAACCATTGTAGTTGCTTTTCTAATAGGCATAAATAATTTTTTACCTTTAAAACCAGTAATTGATTGAACTTCTTTGACTAAATTATTAATTAATTCAACACTAAAATCTTTATTTTGATTTAATTGATCTTTTAATAAAGAAGCAAATTGTTTAATTACAATTAATTCTTCTTCATTGAATTCAAGTTTATTAATTGATTTATCATCATAAGCTTTTAATTCATTATTTAAATCAGTAATAGTTACTGCATTTTGTTTAAAAGTTTCAATGAATAACTCACTTCAATCATCTAAGGTTAGGTTCATTAAGTTTGCAATTTCTTGGTTTGATTTATTTTTTAAATATTGTTTTGAGAATCAATTCATTTTTGAAATATCAAATTTTGAAGGACTTTTGCTTAATCTAGCTGGATCAAATCTTGTGATTAATTCTTCTTTGGTTAATAATTCTTTAGCTTCTTTATCAGTTCAACCTAATAATGCTAAAAAGTTAAATATACCTTCAGGCATATAACCTTCATTTTTATAATCTTCAATAAATTGTTTTAAAGTAGTATCACGTTTTGAAAGTTTTTTACCTTCCATATTAGTAATAATAGTTAAATGACCAAAACTAGGTACTTCTCAATTTAAATAATCATATAAAGCTAATTGTTTAGGAGTGTTACCAATGTGTTCTTCACCTCTAAGAATATGTGAAATTTCCATATCATGATCATCAATAACTACAGCAAAATTATAAGTAGGATATCCATCAGATTTATAAATAACTCAATCAGCTAAATCACTAGAATTAAAGCTAATTTCACCTCTAACAATATCGTTTCATTGATAAATCTTATCTTTTGGCATTTTTAATCTAATTGAATATTCACCATTTGCATCACGTTTTTGTTTTTCTTGATCTGAAATTTGTAATCAATTAGGATCATATTTAAAACTTGGAATACCTTTGGCATCGCTTTCATCTTTTTGAGCTTGTAGTTCTTCAGCATTATCATAAGCTTTATAAGCTAAACCTTTAGCTAATAATTCATTAGCAACAGCTTTATAACGATCTAATTTTTCACTTTGACGATATTTACCATATTTTTCATTTGGTTGATATGGACTTTCATCTGGAATAATTCCTAATCAAGCTAAATTATCTAATTGTGAAGCTTCTCCGCCTTCAACATTTCTTTTAACATCAGTATCTTCAAGTCTAAAAACAAAATCACCATCAAAATGTTTAGCATATAAATAACAAAATAAAGCAGTTCTTGCTCCTCCAATGTGTAAATAACCTGTTGGTGAAGGTGCATAACGAGTTCTTATTTTTTTCATTCTTACTCCTTTATAACTTTAATTGGTTTGTAAAGTTGTTTAACTTCATTTAAATAATCGTGATTATTTAAATCATTATCATTGTGTAAATAAATATTTGGTAAAAAGCAAGTTCCTCAACCACTTTGATATCTTGCTTCAACTAACATAAATTTTGGTTTACTAAAGGTTCTTGGGTAGATTAATTGCACTCTTTTAGGTTCAAAGTTGTATTTTCGAAAAATTTCAAAGCAATCCACCATTCTTTCTACTGGTAAAACTAATGATAAAAATCCTTTTTGTTCAATAATTTTTGAACAACCTTGAATTAATTGATCTAAGTTTAAATGTATTTCATGAGTGGCAATTAATTTTTCCATTGAAATATCTTTTTTAACTTTAGTTTTATCAAAAGGATAAAATGGAGGGTTGCAGAAAATAATTTGATATTTTTTATTATTAGTTTTAATAAATTGTTTTCAATAGTCATTAAAATCACTATTTATAATAGTGATTTGATTGTCCATTTGGTTTAATTTAACATTTTCAATTGCTAATTTCGCAGCTTTGGCTTGAATTTCAATTGCATCAATTTTTAATTTTTCATATCTAGAAGCTACAAAAATTGATAAAGCACCATTATTTGCACCAACTTCTAAAGCTCTAGTTGTTTTTTTATTTAAACTAATAAAATTACCAAGCATAATGGTATCTACTGAATAATTAAACATTGATTTATCTTGATAAACATATAAATTCGAATCAAAACCTAAAGAGTTTTTAACTAATTTTCTATTTTCTTTTGTTAAATTTCTTGTTTCTGTCATGTGATTTTTTTTCTTTTTCTTTGTTTAATTTTAAATAATCTTGATATAAATCAGCTAATACACAATCTACTTTACCTTCAACTAAATCTACTCCAACAACAATAACCTCTACTTCATCACCTAAAGTAAAAGTACGTTTATTGCTTGAAAGTTTAGTTAAAGTTTCATTAACTTCATATTCTCCATCAATTAATGTGCTTTTATGTACTAATCCTGAAGCTTTAAAATCAAATTCAATAAAGAATCCAAAGTTTAATATAGTTAAAATTTGAGCTTTAAATTTTTGACCAACTTTATTTTTTAGAAATTCAGCAAATTTCAAATCATTAACATTACGTTCAATTTGTACCGCTTTTTGTTCGCTTTTTGTATTTAAATCCCCATAAATTGGTAAATTATCAATAATGTGCTGAAGTTTATCCATATCTTTATTAATAATAAAGTTTCGAATAATACGGTGAATTATTAAATCTGGATACCTTCTAATTGGACTAGTAAAATGACAATAATAATTACTTGCAAGACCAAAGTGTTTAATGTTTTCTGGAGAATAAATGGCTTTTTGCATAGTTCTTAAAAACATTAATTTAACAAAATCATCATTTCTTTTGTTTTTTACATTTTCAACTAATTGAGCAAAGTTTAATGGATTAATATTATTTGCATTTAAATCACCCATTGAAATTCCTATGGCTGATAAAGCATTTTTTAAATTAATTAATTTATCATCATCTGGAATTTCATGAACTCTATATAAAACTGGAAGTTTATTATCAAATAAAAATTTAGCAACAGTTTCATTCGCTCTAACCATAAAATCTTCAATTAAAACCTCAGAAAATCCACGTTTATTAATCACAATCTCTTTAACACTACCAGTTTCATCTAATTTAATTTTTGGTTCATCAATTTCAAAATCAATATATCCTTGATCACATTTATATTTATGCAAAATTAAACTTAATTCTTTAGCAGTATTTAACATTTGTTTAAGTTCATCTTTATTACTTGCATCTTCATTAATTAAATTAGTTTCATAATACTTATCAACTTGTTTGTAAGTTAATCTAAATTTAGAATTAATAATACCTTGGAAAACATTAGTTTTTACAGTGTTACCATTAGGATCAATTTCCATTTCACAAGCTAAAACAAACCGATCTTCATTAGGGTTTAATGAACAAATTCCATTAGATAATTCTACTGGAAGCATTGGAATAACTCGATCAACTAAATAAACACTAGTTCCTCTTTTTAAAGCTTCTTGATCAATTAAACTATCTTCTTTAACATAGTAAGATACATCAGCAATATAAACTCCTAAAAAGTAATTTCCATTATCTAACTTAGTTACATTAATCGCATCATCAAAGTCCTTAGTATCATCACCATCAATGGTTACAATCATTTTATCTCTAAGGTCAATTCTATTATCTTTATTCTCGTTATCTATGGTTAATGGGATATTTTGAATTTCTTGATTTAAATCACTAGGAAAACCTGCAGGAGCTTTAATTTGTTCTAAATAAGACTTAACAAAAACCATTGGATCAGCTTCATTAGTAATCACTTTAGTAATTTCAATTAAAACACTTTTAGCTTCGTATTTAACAATTTTAGCCACCACTAAATCATTTAATTTAATAGCCACTTTTGATCCAATAATTCTTCAATGAGTTGTTTTGAATTTATTATCTGCAGGAACAAAATAGGTTGTAGTATTTTTTTGCTTAATAAAACCAACAACTTCATCAGTTCCACGTTCTTGGATATGTGTGATTACACCATTTTTTAAATCTTGATCATTAAATGATGAATAAACATTAACTTTTACTGTATCACCGTTGATTGCTCCATTGAAATTAAAGTTTTTAACAAAAACACTATCTTTGGTTTTATTAACCTCGTCAATATTGTAATCTACAAATCCAAATGAACCTCTTTGAGCTACATTTAAAACACCAATAATAGTTTCTTCTAATTCTGGTGCATAATATTCATCATTATTATTTTTAAATACCTTGTATTCTTTTTGTAAAAAAGAAAGAATATTGGTTAATTCTCGATTATTTTTAGGTGAAATTCGAAAGTGTTTAGCTATATCTAAAAAACTTGATGATTTCTTCTGTTGTAAATATTTTAAAATTTTTTCTTTATTCATATTAATTAAAAGCTCTTAATAAGACCGAAACAATTAGGACTATAAAACCTAAAGTAAACATAGTATATTTTAAAAACTTTTTGATACCTCTCTCTTTTGATTGTTTAAATAATTCTAGATCACCAGATCCTACTAAAGCTCCAGAAAATCCATTAGAATCTGGAGACATTAATAAGGACACAATGATTACAATTACAGCTACAATAATTAAAATAATGGTTAAAATGTTCATCTTTTCCCCTTATACCATAAATTTGTTAATAAAAAAATAATAACATATTTTATATATTATTTTATTAATAAATAAATTATAAAGTAAAGAAAAATAATGGACTATTGTCCATTATTTTACAAGTGTTTTGTTTAATAATTCAATTACTTGAGCTTCTGTATCTAATTCAATTGCTTTAGCAGCTAATTCTTGCATTTCTTGGTATGAAAGCCCCATAACTTGCTCTCTAGCACCTAAAATTGAACTAGCACTCATTGAAAATTCGTCTAATCCTAATCCTAAAAGTAATGGTAAAGCTCTAGAATCTCCAGCCATTTCTCCACACATTCCAGCTCATTTACCATTTTTGTGTGCTCCATCAATAACCATTTTAACTAGTCTTAAAATTGATGGGTTTAATGGTTGATATAAGTATGAAATATTTTCACTCATTCTATCTGCTGCCATTGAGTATTGGATTAAGTCATTTGTTCCAATTGAAACAAAGTCTGCATACTTACAGAATTTATCTGATAATACAGCAGCTGCAGGAGTTTCCATCATTAATCCAACTTCAATATTTTCTCTTGGAGCAATATTTTTATTTGTTGCATATACTTCATCATAAGCTTGGTTAAATAATTCCTTTGCATCAAGAAATTCTTGAATATTAGTAATCATAGGGAACATAATTGCAACTTTTCCAAATTCACTAGCTCTAACTAAAGCACGAAGTTGAGTTTTAAAAATTTCGTGATTTTGTAAGCAGAATCTAATTGCTCTATATCCTAAAAATGGGTTCATTTCTTCTGGGAATTTAAAGTATTTTAAAGTTTTATCTCCACCAATGTCTAAGGTTCTAATAACAACTCTTTTACCTTTCATTCCACTAACTACTTCTTTATAAGCTACAAATTGTTCTTCTTCAGTTGGTCAGTGATCATTGTCCATGTATAAGAATTCAGATCTAAATAATCCAATTCCTTCAGCATCATTTTCTAATACTGATTCTAAATCTTTAGGTGTTCCAATGTTTGCTGCAAGTTCAACATGATGAGCATCTTTAGTTTTTGATTCTTTACCTTTTAATGATTTTAATCTAGCTAAATATGCTTGATATTCTAATTCAGCTTTTTCATATTTAACCACTTCTTCATCAGTTGGATTAACAACAACTTCACCTTTAGAACCATCAAGAGCAATTAATTCACCATTATTTACTAATGACATAACATTGTTGGTTCCAACAACTGAAGGAATACCTAAACTTCTAGCCATAATAGCTGTATGAGATGTAGGTCCTCCAATATTGGTTACAAAACCTTGTACGTATTTTTTATTTAATTGAACTGTTTGACTTGGACTTAAATCAACTGCAACAATAATAACTTCTTGATCAATAGCAGCTAAATCAACTTCTTCAATACCATTTAAAGCATAAAGTAGTTTTTTCATTACATCTTTAATGTCAGCTGCTCTTTCACGCATATATTCATCATCCATCATTTCAAACATTGCAGCAAATTGTGTATAAAATTCTTCAACAGCAAATTCAGATGATACGTTATTATCTTTAATATTATTTTCAACACTTTCAATTGCCATAGGGTCTAATACAAAACCAATGTGAGCATCAAAAATAGCTTGATGTTCTGGATCTTGTGCTAAACTTTTTGTTTTTTCAATTTTAGCAATTACTTTTTCTCTAGCTTCTTGATATTTTGCTACTTCTTTTTCTGCTCCTAAAGTTGATTCTTTGGTAACTTTAATTTCAAATTCTTCAACTTTAAAAACCTTAGCAATAGCAACTCCTTTAGAAGCTCCAATTCCTTTTATTGTCATGTTTTCTCCTTTACAATAAATGATAATTTAATTTTATAAAACTTTGTCTTTTTTATTACCTAACTAGGTAAATCACAAAAATAAAATATGTTAATGTTTCCGTTTTGTTTATGCAAAAAGAATGAAAAAGACACTCTTATTTTTCAAACAATAAGATCAATATTGTTTTTAAGAGTGTCTAATAATTAATCATTATTTAACTGTGTCCATTTCATATAGATTAATACTTTTTTTAGCCATTTTGCTTAATGTTTCAAATTCATCAGCAAATTCTTTATTAGTCATAAATTGGTTATATACATCACGTGTTGATCATCTTTCTAACACAACAATTTCACCAGTTTCTCTTAATCCATATTCAAAAGATAAATTTGTTTCAACCATTCTTATTTTTTTAGTTAAAACATATAAATAATCTACAAACGGCTTAATTTTTTCAGGATTTATAACATATAATGTTGCTTTTGCAAAAATCATTATATCTCCTTTCAATTATTGTTTTTTAATACGTGGAAATAATGAAAATTCATTAGCCTGTATAATATTATCAAATTTGCAGTAGTTTGTAATTAATTCCAATGAAAAACTTGCTACACCAAGAGCTTTAGCTACTTCTTCTATTTTTCTTGGTAAAGCTACTTGTAAATAAGTAGCAACAGCATAAATTCCATTTAATAATCTCACTAAAATTTGTTCCAATCTTGGTAAATCTTCTTTTAAGGTTCAAGGTTTAGTTAAATCAATATATTTATTTAAATCATTTGATAAATTAATCGCTACTTTAAAAGCTTTATCAAGCTCATAATTATCAAAATAATTTTGATATTCAGCTATTGAAGCAGCAATTTTTTGCTCAATATCTAAATCTAATTCATTGCTTGGTGCTTGATATTTAATTGATCCATCAAAAGAGTTTGATTTCATTTTTAAAGTTCTAGAAACTAAGTTTCCAAAATTATTAATTAATTCAGCATTAATAATATCAACAAAACGATCTTCATCATAAACCCCATCTTCACCTAAAGGAATTTGAGAAACTAAAAAGTATTTAATCATTTCTGGATGATATTTTTCTAACAATTCAAAAGGATCAACTACATTACCTTTTGATTTAGACATTTTACCAGTTGGTGTGATAATTCAACCATGACTTTGAATTCTTGATGGTTGTCTTAAATTCAATGCTTCTAGAAAAATTGGTCAATAAATCATATGAAATCTTGCAATTTCTTTTCCTAAAATATGCACAACTTCAGCATCTTCATTTTCTCAAAACTCTCTAAATAATTGTGGTTGAGTTTCTAGTTTTGGATCATATCCAAGCATAGTAATATAGTTACATAATGCATCTAATCAAACATATAAAGTGTATTTAGTATCCTCATTTACTTTAATCCCTCAATTAATATTAGTTCTAGATACTGAAAGATTTTCAATTCCTTTATCAATGAAGTTATTCATTAGTTCATGCACAATTTTTTTAGGGAATAAGAAGTTATCATGAGAATTAATATAATCTTTTAATCACCCTTGAAATTTTTGCATATCAAAGAAATAACTTTCTTCTTCAACTCACACAAGTTCATGATCACTTTGAGGGTGATAATATTTATCACCTTTTTTTACTGCTTGAGTTTCAGTTAAAAACTCTTCATCACTAATTGAATATAGACCTTTATATTTATCTTTATAAATAAAACCCTTATTTAAAAAGGTGCTAAAAATATTTCTAACACTTTCTTTATGTTGATTAGAAGTTGTACGAGAATAAAAATCATAATCAATATCAAACACTTTTCACATATTAATATATTTTTCAGCTAAACCATCAACAAATGTTTGAGGATCAACATTGTTTTCTAAAGCTTTTTGCTCAATTTTTTGACCATGTTCATCACTACCTGTAAGCATCTTAACATCATAACCTCTAAGTTTCTTGTAATTTTTAATAACTCAAGTAACTGTAGTTGTATATAAATGACCAATATGTAAATTACCACTTGCATAATAGATTGGAGTAGTTATATAAAATTTTTTATTCATAATACCTCTTTTTTATTGTGAAATTAACTTTTTTAATTATAATATTTTTGCATTTATTCTATAATGATAAATGCATTTAGCGCTAATAAATAAAAAAATATTATAAACTAAAAAAATTGTGTTATAATAATAACACAAATGCGAGTGTAGTTTAATGGTAGAACTTCAGCCTTCCAAGCTGACTGTGAGGGTTCGATTCCCTTCACTCGCTCCATTTCAAGAAATTGACCATATAACAAGCAATGCTTGTTATTTTTTTATGCTTTTTTGTTCCACATTTATTATCGCACCCAAATTTATATATTTTTGGACACACCTATAATTAAATTTATTTTTATCAAGTTTATTTAAAACTAATGGAGATGCAATATGTTTTTAAAATTTGTAATCACAAAAAATATATCAGTTTGGGTGCGTCAAAATTAGTCTTAACCACTTATTTAAAACCTGTTTTTTATTCCTTGTTGGTGGAGTGTATTTTATTAAATTGACTTTAACTTCGAATAAAATTCTTATATAAACTTAAACGTAAGAATAATAGGTGTTTAAGAATGATATAATAAAATTATATTGCACCCAAAGTGATATACTTTTGGATACATAATTATTATTTTTTTTCATTTATGGAACTTTGTGAAAATGTGGCAAGATTTTTTATTGTTTTTGCTTTTACTTTGTCCAAAACTTTATAATTTAATTACAAAAGGAGGTTAAAAATTGGAATCAATAACAAAACAAATAGAACATATTATGACTGAAAACGAAGGAAAAATATATACAGTCAACGATTTTTATCATCTTGGTTCAAAAAATGCAATCAAAGCCACTTTAACTAGGCTATCTAACCAAAATAAAATTGCTAGGTTAGTAGATGGTTTATATATGGTACCTGAATATAGCGAAATTATTAAAGAATACTGTTTCCCTGATATCGATGAAGTTGCTAGAAAAATTGCTGAGAAGTTTGCTTGAACTATTGTCCCAACTGATGTTTCGGCAATGAATTACACTGGTTTATGACCACAGATCTCAAATGCTTATGTATATGCTTCCGATGGACCTTCAAAGGAGTATATGTATAAAGGATGAAAGATTACTTTTAAACACACTTCAAAACGCAATATATCTAATTACTCAAAAGAGTTAGCACTAGTTATTCAAGCTATTACAATATTAGGTAAAGATAAAGTTCGTAGAATAGATATAGAAAGATTATCGTGATTTAATAATTTTATAAAGGGGGATTTAAAATTAGAAGCTAAAAAACTTCCTTATTGAATACAAGAAGTTTTACAAAAAGTACAAGATACAAACTATGAATAAAATTCTAAAATTATCCAATAAAGAATTAAAGCAACTTATTCAAAACGCAGCTCTTAGATTACATATTTCTACTGCTTATATTGAAAAAGATATTTGGATTTGTTTTATTTTAAAATACTTATTCAATGATTTTAAATATAAGGATCGTATTGTTTTCAAAGGTGGTACTTGTCTTTCTAAAGTTTATAAATTAATTAATAGATTCTCAGAAGATATTGATATAGCTTTAGATTGAACACTGATGGGTTATGGTAAAGATGAACCATATGATCACAGAAGTAAGAGACAACAAGAAATGTTTAATGATAGATTAAATAACGACACTCAAACCTTTATCCGTGAAGAAATGCTACCCATTATAAAAAATGATTTAAGCAAAATGTTAAAAGGTAAAAAATACAAACTTTACATTGATCCAAAAGATGGACATACTATACGTTTTGAATATCCTAAAAACTTTACACATAATTCAATAACTCAATATATCCGTTTAGAAATTGGGTGTATAGTTGAACCTATTCCATCATCTAAACATCAAATTGATACCTATATCGCACAAGTATTCCCTGAAGAATTTAGCGATGATATCAAGGTTGTTGCAATGGATAGCTTAAGAAACTTTTATGAAAAATTAACCATTTTACATAAAGAAGCTAATAGAATCAATGGTAACTGACCTTCTAGATACTCAAGACATTATTATGATGTTTATAAGATGATACAAACCGATCTAAGAGAAAAAAGTTTTGAGAATTTAGATCTTTTAGCATCTGTTATTAAATTTAACAATAAGTTTTACACCTGTAATTGAGATCACATTGATCAAATGTTAGAAGGAAAGATGAAACTAATACCTCCAACAGATGGTATTCAAGCATTTAGAGAAAATTACCTTCTCACAGAACATATGTTATTTGGTGAGATTATGACTTTTGATGAGATTCTTAATTCTTTAGCAGAATATCAAGAAGAATTTAATAATTCTATAAAGAATAAATAGTTAGCGTTAAATCAACCTTTATTTTATTTATATAATCACCTCCCCACTTTTAGTATTATATTTTCTAGGTTGTAAATACCTTTAAACACCAAAAGGTATTATAAAATTATCCCAAGATGGGGTAATTTTTCTTTTAATAGGTTGAACTTTTAACAACTTACTAAATTAATCTTTTTTAACGCTATACCTATATAAATATTATTTGTATACTTAAAACTTCGCACCCAAAGTAATATATTTTTAGACACAAAAAAGGAGATTTAAAATGATAGCAATGAAAAAACATATACAAAACGTTATGACAAGAAACGCTGGAAAAATTTATTCGATTAATGATTTCTATGACTTTAAATCAGATAAAAAAAATACGGTTAAGTCAGCTTTATATAGGTTAAATAACGAAGGTAAAATTGTAAGAATTCTTGATGGTTTATATGTAAAACTTAAATATAACAAAGAAGCAAAAGAATATATTTATCCAAGTGCTGAAGATGTTGCAATGAAAATTGCTGATAAATACAGTTGAAAAGTTGCTCCTATGGGCGATCTTGCTTTAAATTATTCTGGATTATCAAGTAAAGTTCCTGATATTTGGACTTATGCATCCGATGGACCTTCTAGAGAATACATCTATAGAGGCGAGAAAATTATTTTTAAGAAAACAGCAATGCGAATCATAACTAAATTCTCTAACGAATTAAATTTAGTTATTCAATCAATTATTGCACTAGGTAAAGATAATATAACACAAGCTGATATTGAGAAATTAGCTCAATTAAAACCATTAATTAAAGAAAATTTAAAATACGATACTAGCATATTACCTTACTGAATTAAAGAAACTATTGACAAAATAGCAGAAGTTGATTATCAAGAGTAGTAGTTTGGTATTTGATTTAATAGCAAGTTAAAACAAGGATTTTTAATCCTTGTTTTTTAAAAATTTAACAATTAGAATAATACTAATGTCTAATTTCCAGTCAAAAAATTTAATATTTAAACTTATTTATTCATTTCTAAGTTAGATATTTAAATTTTGTAAAATTTAATAAGTTATTTTCATAATATGGAGGAAAAAATGATAAACAAGAAAAATCAAGAGACTTTATCTCACCATTTACAAAAATTGGAAGATATAAGTCCAAAACAATTAAATAAAGATCAAAAAGATCTAATCAAGAAGATGTTAGAATTGCTATTTAACGATCCAAATACCACTACTTTAGAGTTCGAAAACGCTTATCGTGTTCTAATTCAAAGAGTAAAAGTTGGATTTACCTTTGATGCAGCTCCATCAGAAGCAAAAAATACAATTTCACTACTTGTGAAAGATGAAGAAAAATCATTTGTTAATGATCCATTAAAACCACATAACCAACTAATTATCGGTGAAAACTACGATGCACTAAAAAACTTATTAGTGATAGAAGGAGAGAGAGAGAGCAAGGTACTAACTCTCTTTACGATGTAATTTACATCGACCCTCCATATAATACTGAATCAGCTTACATTGATGGAAATTTAGTAGCTGATGACAAAGAAAATATTAATCCTAATAAATTCATTTATCGTGATAAATTCAGTCGTAATGGTTGATTGACTATGATGGATGAAAGATTAAGATTAGCTCATAAACTTCTAAAAGAAAATGGTGTAATTTTTGTTTCTATCGATGATAGTGAACAAGCTTATCTCAAAGTCTTAATGGATGAAATTTTTGGAGCTGATAATTTTATCGCCAATATTATTAGACAAACAAAAACAGGTGGTGGTAGATTTGGAAAAAACTACATCCAAAAAGACATTGATTACATTCTTGTATTCTGTAAAAATAAATTATTATTACCAGAATTCGGAAACGTTGAAAGTGATTGAGACGATTACAAATTTAAAGACAAAAGAGGTCTTTACGCAATTAAACACCCACTTGATGGTGGAGCAGGACAAAAAAGTTATATTTTCCCTGTTGAATTAAATGGACAAACATACTATCCAAGAGAAGACAAAAATTGATCATTTTCAAAAGATAGAGTTGATTTTATGATAGAAAACGACTTTATTGTCGCTAACTCAAAAGGGATGTTATACGTAAAAAACTATAAAGATTGAAAAGTTGATAAAAATACTAAAACAGGTGAATATGAAATAGTTGAAAGAAAAAGTGGTATTTCATGATCATCATCAAAAATGATTACTAAAGAATTCAATAACGCAGCTGGTAATAACGAGATTAAACAAATTTTTGACGATAAAATCTTTTCATACCCAAAACCAGTTAGTGCTATAAAAGCTCTAATAAAAATGGTGAATAATAAAAATGCTAGAGTATTAGATTTCTTTGCTGGTAGTGGTACAACTGGACACGCTGTTGAAGAACTAAATAGTGAAGATAACGGATTTAGAAGTTATACACTAATAACAAATAATCAAAGTAATATTGGTGAAATTATTACATATGAAAGATTATTTAGAATAAACAATGGAATAGGTGCAAATGGTGAAGAGGTTAAATGAGCAGTTAAAAATAACCCTTATAAATCAAATCTAGACTTATTCTATTCTAAAAGATTTAATACTAATTTAGAGAATGAAATTAGCACAGAATACTTAATCAATCTTTTAAAACAAGAATTAGCTGATTTCAACATTTCGAGAACAAGAAGTGATATAGAGTATTGCAATCTATTAAATCTCTTAAAGTCTCTTATTGAAAAAGAGGATGAGAATGAAATTAACTAATCTTCAACAATTAAAAGTAGATGAGATAATTAATCACTTCACTAATCCAAATCTTGAAACTTATAACAATGATAAAAACCAGTTAATTGTTTCGTTCTCTGCACCTACAGGTAGTGGTAAAACCTTTATGATGGCTAATGTTATCGATAAAATGATTTCATATGCAAATGGTATAAATAAAAAAATAATGTTTGTTATAGCTACACTATCTTCTGGTGATTTACCTAAACAACTTGAACACAGTTTAATTAAGTATAAGTCATGATTAGTAAATAATAATTTTGAAATTAGCTACGAAGAATCTCCATCAAGTAATAAGAACTTTAGTAAGAAAGATTGACACTCAACTCTTAGTTTAGATAATAACAAAGTATTTATTTTTGGTAAATCAACCTTTGGTTCAAAGAGAATTTTTACAGAAGAACAAATAATTGAACAATTAATTCATGACGCTAAAAACCAAGGGTATAAAATTGTTTATATTCGGGACGAGGCACACGTTGGGATAGATTCTGGTAAAACAACAAATAATTCAAAAGATGATTTAAGATTCGAAGAATTATTGAATAGTAATGCTGATTACTTGTTATACATGACTGCTACACCTAAAAATAAAGATTGAAAAAGAGTTGTACTTTCTGAACGTGAATTAAGAGATGATACACCTAAGTTGATTAAAGAAAATATGTTTATTAACGCTGATATTGAAGGTGATTCAGAAACTATTGATAATGAAAAATTACTTAAGAGTGCGTGTGTTAAATTCAAAGAAATAATAAAAGAATACGCCGACAATGAAAAAGAACCTGGATTAGTTAATATTAATCCTGCGATGTTAATTCAAATTAGAAACAAAACTAATGGTGATCAAGACTTTTATAAACAAGTTGAGATGATTAAAGATATTCTTAATGAACATAATTTAACATATACTCATCACATTAATGATGACAAAGAAATTGAAAGAATTTTAGGCGAAGATAAATTAAGAGAAGGTAATTCACTTAAAGACATAAGTCGTGATGACTCAGGTTACCAAGTAATAATTTTTAAAGTAGGTCCAGCAACAGGTTGAAACATTCCTAGAGCAACAATGCTAGTACAATTAAGAAACGTTTCATCCGAGACTCTTAATACTCAAACAGTTGGTAGAATTAAGAGAAACCCAAACCCTGCATACCCACATAGCGAAGATTCAGTCGCTTATAAATACTATATTTACTCAAATAATCCTAAAATGAAAAACTACACTAATGTTTGAAACTTAAAAGAGAAATTTAAATCTCTTCATCAAGTAGTTTTCAAAGGGGTTATTAACGAAGAAAAACTTACAAAAACTCTTAAAGACCATAACTCAATCGAAGAAGTTAGTCAATATTTAACTAAGACTTCAATTACTAATGCTGTTAAATTTCTAATCGAAAGTTATAAAGAAAATTACGATCTAATAGATGGAGTTAAATATCACTTTATTCCTTTAATTAGTAGATTAACATTAATCAAAGATGAAAACAACCAACAAAAAGAATCAACTTACATTGAAAGAAAAGCATTCAATAGTATTGATTTAAAAATCTTTGTTAATGAAATATTAAGTAAAAATAAAAAAGAGTTTGATGTAATTCAAAGTGTTCCTAACTTTGAGCAAAATTGTCAAGAAATCATTGATAAATTAAACCAAACACAAAATACTTTATTTATTACTAAAGATATTATTTTAGTTGCTATTAATACCTATTTACTTAGTGATATTAAAGGATTTATTAAGAAAAAGATTGAATTAACCAAAGGAGATAATAACATCGCAAATATCTTTAGTCTCCAACCACAAACTATTCCAACTTATTTTGAAGAATTTACTGATGATTATCAAGAAGCAGTTAAAAAAGCTCAAAGTAGCTTGAAAAACAAAAGCGGATTCTTTGATATTACAGAAATTAAAACCTATGCTTTTGAATCAGTATATGATCAAAATCTCATTAAATATCATTCTAAACCTCAAGAACATAGTTTAAAAACTCTGAAAAAAGTTATGAATAAAAAAGATGATAAAGAATTGATTTTTTGATACAGTAATCCAGTGTTTAGTGGTATCAATGTGCAAGTTTTAAACAAAGATAATGAACTTAAAAATTCTTATCCTGATATTGTTTGTTCATATAAAGGAATTCACACAATTTTTGTTGAAATCAAATCTGAAAAGAATGATTATGACAGTGTTAAAACAGATAATTTATTAGATAACTATAAAGATTATGTTAAATCATATAACCTAAGTAGTTCTAATAAACTTTTCAAAAACGAAAGAACTGTAACCTTTATTTTAATGAAAGACAATAATGAAAACGGCAGAGAACATTATATTATTAAAGGAGCAAGTACTCATAAAGGACTGGCTGCTAAATTAGAATCTGAAAGCATTGGTCAATTCTCAGAAATACTAGATGCACTTAATGAATAATTAACTCCTTGCAAATTATCCCTTATAGGGATAATTTTATTTTGTCTTTAAGGCTCTTAATCATCCTAATAGCCCTATTACCCTAAAAGCCCACAAAGTAGCATAATAAAACATCCTCTAAAGGATGTTTATTGTTATATTAAAGTTTATTTATCTTTGTTTTTAAGCAGCAAAATCAAATTATATTTATTGGATTATCACAGAAATAATAGCAATAGAGTTGATTATGATTTATTTTGCACCCAAAAATATATAAAATTAGTGGCAAACTATTTTTTATAGTTCATTTAATCTCTTTTACTTTTTGGATTGTGTATCCCACATATTAATCTAATGGTTCTAAATCAATAAATATATTAATTAAACATTAGTGTATAATGATGATATATTTCTAAATCATAATTATTAAGTTTATGATGAAGATATATTTTTTTATTCTTGAAATATCTAGAAGCATAATCAGATATTTCAAGAAATTATAAAAATCATAAATTGAAAAAGATTTTAATAAAAGTTATAAATCTTTTTTATTTCATATTAATACATATCTTATGAGAACTAATACAAATTTATATTTAAGTATCTAAAAATAGTTAAATCATAAGAATATAGAAAGGATTTATAATATGAACAAAATTAAAATTACAAAAAGGTTATTGTTAGCATCAGCAATATCAATGCCTTTAACTTTATTTTCTTGTACTTATGCACCAAAAAAAACTAAAACTATAGAACCAACAAAACCAAAACAAACTAATTCTTCAAGTAAAACCAAAAATCAAAATAACAAAGATAAAAAACAAACAAGCATTAATGATAAAACTAATGAACCAAACGAATCCAATAATGAAACAAATACCAAATTAAACAAAATTAATTTATTTAAGCAAGAAATACAAGAATCAAGTATAAATAATCAAATAAAAAATCAAATTTTAAATAATGATAATCTTATAAATCTTTTAATTGATCAAAAAAATAATTTTGCAAAATATGAACAAGGAAATAGCGAAATAGAATGATTATATGTAAATACACAAGACATTAATTGATTAAATCAAAAAAACAAAGCAAAATTCCCAAACCTAAAATATATCATTGCTCCTAATCTTATAAGAATAGATAATGTAAATAGTTGTAAAGAATTAAAATATGGATATTTTCCTAAAGTAACTTATTTAAGAGACAACATCTTTACAAATTCCAAATTAGTTAATATAGATTTTGTAGAACTAGAACATATTGGTAATAACGCTTTTGCTAGAACACCACTTGAATCAATCACTGCTCCTAAGCTCAAAAAGATTGGTTTATTTGCATTCTTATGAACAAAACATTTATCTAATGTTAATTTTCCTAAATTAGAAGAAATAGAAAGTGCTGCATTTTCTGATTCAAATATATGTGAAATTTCTGCTTTGTCATTAGTAAAAATTGGTGATTTCGCTTTTCAAAACACCAAATTAACCAATGTAAGTTTCCCTAAATTAAAAGAGATTGGAAATATGGCTTTTAAATATTCTCTTTTAAGCACAATTAATGCTCCTTTATTATCAAAAATTGGTGATAAAGCATTCTTTAAATGTCCAAATGAAGCACAAATCAAGCAACAATTTGATATAGCTTAAATATTAATCGCTTTATATTTAATTAAAAACATCCTTATAAATAAGGATGTTTTTGTATTATTATGTTGATTATTAAATATTATCTAAATATTGGTCTATAGTAATTTTTGCAGATTCTCTATAAGCACGGATTAATCCTCCAGCACCTAATTTCACTCCACCAAAATAACGCACAATAATGATTAAAACATTATAAACTTGTTTCATTCTTAATAAATCATAAATTGGTCTTCCTGCTGTGTTTTTAGGTTCTCCATCATCACTAAAACCTGCGGTTTCACAACCATTATTTAAAATTAAATAAGCATGTACTACATGAGCAGCTTTTTTATGCTCTTTTTTATATTGATTAATTATTTTTTTAACATCTGCTTTATCATTAAGAGGGATACAAAATCCATAGAATTTAGATTTTTTAATGATATATTCAGTTTTAATCATATGTTACATCTTTTAGATTTTTACATCAATTTACAAAGTGATTTTGTGCTTTAGTTAAATCTAATCTTGATTTTTCTTTATAAAAACCAAATTTTTCTGCATATTCATGGAACAATCCATAAATTTCAGTGTCACTAAATGAAGGTTTAAATCCTAATTGTTCAAGTTTTTGAGGATAATATTTTGAAATTAAAGCTCACATTTTAGTAGCAATAAATTCTAAAGGAAATGAATCAGACTTAATTGAACCTATTGTTAATAGTTTTATAGCAACTTCTTGATCAGTAAATTTTGGTAATAAAATACCTGGAGTATCCATAAATAGAAATTCTCCATTAACCACTCATTTTTTCTCTCTGGTAACCCCTGGGTAATTAGCTACTTTTAACTTAGCTTTTTCAGAAACTAAATTAATCAAAGTACTTTTACCACAGTTAGGTATTCCAACTACAAAGGATTTAATTCTACTTTGAATTAATCCTTTTTTTCTATCGCTAGCAATTTTATCAGCCATTATTTGTTTTAATTTATTTAAAATAATTTTTTTAGCTGATTGTTTTCTTAAATCTAATCAAAGTAAATGTTCTGTTGAAAAACGTTTTTCGATAATTTGTTTTTTACTTTTATCCATTAAATCGCTTTTAGTGATAATGAATAATCTTGGTTTTTGTGGAGCAATTTGATCAAAGTCCTCATTATAAGAACTAATTGGACATCTTGCATCTAAAACAATAATGAAAACATTTGCTAAATTAGCATTTTCTTTAATTTCCTTCATTGCTTTAGCCATATGACCAGGAAATCATTGAATTAAATTCTGGAACTTTGTATCAATATTATCTTGCATTAGTATTTCTTGCTTCTTTCAATTTTTCAACACTAGCTTCTAATCTAGCGTTTTCTAACTTAAGTTGATCTAATTCCTTTTTGTAATTAACTATATATTGTTCTAATTCGCTGATTAATTGATCTTTTTGATCATTTTTTTCAGCAACAATTAATAACATTGTTGAAATTTGTTCCATAAATGAATCTACTTCTTCTTTTGAATATCCTTCAAGATTAATGTGGAAGTTTTTATCAATGATATTTTTATTGATTTGTTTGATTAATTCTTTCATATTACCTCCTAATTATTTTTGATTTTATTTAGAATAATAGCTGCTGCACAAGCAACATTTAAACTCTCAAATTCTATTGGTATGTATAAATTAACATCTGATAGTTGTTTAACAGTATCACTTATACCTTGTCCTTCATTTCCCATAACCACTATGATTTGTTCTTTTTCAAAAGCTACATCATTTAATTTTTTAGCATTAAGATCTAATATAGTACTATAAACTTTAAAACCTTTGGTTTTTAAGCTAATTAAATAACTTGCTAAATCCTTAGTTTCAATTAAATTAAGATTAAAAAATGCACCTTGACTTGAACGAATAATTTTAGAATTATAAATATCAGTGTTTTCAACCACTACTGTATCAAATCCAAAAGCATAAGCTAAACGAATCATAGTTCCAATGTTTCCTGGATCTTGAACATTATTTAATGCTAGCACTTTATTAAGTTTATTATTAGCTTGCATTTTTTTACATCTAGCAACTATTGGTTGAGGAGTTTTGGTTGAAGAAAGCTTTTTAATAATATCTTGCGATACTTGAATAGAATCAGGATATTTTAAGCTTTCATTAGCTTCAAATATTTCTAATACAATATCTTTTTTAATCGCTTCTTCAACTAAGTGATATCCTTCAATTAAAAATTCATTAGTTAATTTACGATATTTAGTTTCTTTTAACTTAGATAATTCTTTAATTTTGCTATTTTGCTTACTTGTTAAAATCATTATCTTTTAAAAAGTACTTTCCTTTTTCAACTTCAAATTTTGATAAATCCTCAAAATCTAATTGTCTCATTACTTCAAAACCTAAAATTGAAACACAATTAGCTAAATTAATTGAACGCATTGCTGATACCATAGGAATTCTAATGCATTGATCTAAATTACCTTGGAGTATTTTTTTATCTATTCCTGTGCTTTCTCTTCCAAACATTAATCAAATCTCTTGGTTTTGTTGATATTCTTGTTTATAATCAACATCTGTATATAACTTAAGTCCATATCTTGTGACATAATTAATCTTTTTATCGTGATATTTAGCATAAAAATCTTCATATGAAGCATGTACTTCATGCTGAATATCAGATAGCATTCTTCCTGCACCATATCTTCTTAATCACTTAGGATGTAAATCAAAACCAATTGGTTTAATAATGTGTAATTTAGCCCCTAAAGCAAAACAAGTACGAATGATATTTCCTGTATTAGGACATATTTCTGGTTGATATAAAACAATATTTAACATAGTTAAATTATATTATATTACTTAATATTCAATAACGCTAATTAGATTGATCTACTGCGATCAAGTTAAATTAAAAGAGTGATAAAAATCACTCTTTTAATTTAAATTTCTAAATTTTCTCCAACTTGATCAAAAGTTAGATTTTCTTTAGCCAATTGTTGTTTTAAGATTCAATAATTAGCTAAAATTCAAAGCATCATTAATCCAATTAATGATCAAAAGATATAAACATCATATTTAATCAATCATTGATTATTAGCATATAAAATTCCACTACCACTAATTTTATTAGCATTAGTAATTAATAAATAAATATCTTTATAAAATAATTCATATCCCATAATCACCATTATAGCAACTATAGCTATAATGGTGATTGGTACAAAGAATTTAATTACTGGTTTTTTAGGATTTTTAAATTTATCAATTAAAGCTAATAACATTGTATAAGCATAAATCATAAAAAAGGTTAATACTGGAATATTAGTTGCTGTATCTAATAATGAATCACCATTAACTATAATTGAAGGAACAATTAATAAAATAAAATAAAATAAAGCTAAGATAAAATATAAAACCAATCCTCCAAGATCTTTTTTATATTTATTTAAACTATTTAATTGTTTATAAAAAATAATTTGTTTCTGTTCAACTAAACCTTGAGCACTTCTTAATGACACCATTGAAATAGAATTTACTACAAAAAATCCACCTAAAGCTATAGTTAAATAAGTTAAGATTTTTAAAGTCTTTTTAAGGTTAACATTTGCTTTTGGTACTATGCTTTCAAAAATTTGACCAATAGAACCATAACCAGTTAAACCTACTCCTATAGAAATAAAAACATATAAAATAGCAGCTATAACAATAGTTAATATTGAAATCAAAGGAATTCAAGAAGGTTTTTTAACATCTTTAGCCATATTTCCAATACTTAAAAATGCATCAAAACTAAACAAAATAGCAGGTAAAGAAATAAATAATCCACTAAGATTAAAATAATTCATTTTAGCTATTCCTATAGCACCTGGATTAATTTGATCAACATTCATACCTTTTGTACCTGTAGTTATAAAACTAATAACTACAGCTGCAAATAGCGGGATTAACTTAAAAAAGAAAGCAAAGGTTTGGATTTTAGCACTAAAATTAATTGCAAAATAGTTAATTAAACTAAAAATAATTCAAATTATTATTCCTGTAAGTACCACATATCCAATATGAATATCACTTAAGGAAATACCTTTATATTCTGCAATAGCAGCAAATAGCATCTCACAAGAAATTACAGGTAATACAATATTGATTAAAGCATAATAAAAGGTACAGTGTAATACTTTAACAATAAATCCTTGTTTTTTACCACCTAATACTTCAACTCAAGCAGCTAAACCACTTTTAGAATCTTTAGCTTTAGATATTTGGCTAAAGCTATAAGCAGTAAATAAAGCAACCATTCCACCAACAATTCAAGCAGCTATAAAGCTTCAAAAACTAAAATATCCAAAATTTGAATTAAAAATTTGATTCTTTAAAACACTTGTGTTTTTAAAGAAGATTCCGATTCCTATAACTGTGCTTATACTAATAGATAAAGCTGCAAAAAAGCCAATTTTCCTAGTAAGATTTTTCATTGTGTTATTATACAAAAAAATCACTATTCCCTTAAAAACTTATTTAAAATTGTGTTTTTACATTCTTACTTATGATTAAGTTGTTTAGTTTTACTAAGAACTAGATTTTGCCTTTAACTATTTAAGCTCCATTAAACTAAAGCTCTAAAATCATATAAAAAAACATCCTCTAAAGGATGTTTTTGTTATTTAAAAGATTATTTATCTTTCTTTTTTCTTCTTTTTATAGCAGCAATAATTCCACCAGCTACAAAAGTAAATGTACCAACAATTGAAGTAATAATTAATCACAAGTAATTTTTATGATCTTTGCCATCAAATAAATTCATTGCATCATTTAATCTATCAATTGCTTCTAGTACTTGATCTTTATCCAATGAATTACCTCTATTAGTATTACCTAATAGTTGATTATCATCAATATTGCTTAAAGCATCATTTAATGCATCTTGTTTATCACTAGTAGATTTAGCAAATAAATTACTATTAGCTAAATCTTTAGCAACTAATACTGTAGCTATTAAATCACCACTATGATCATCTAAAGATTTAGTATTTTTTACTAAATCTTTAAGATCTTGATCATCATAAAGTTTATTAGCTTGGTCAGTTAATTTATTAATAATTTCATCTTCTAAGAACTTAGATTTTTTAATTTCTTCTATTGCTTTATTGATTCTTTTATCTCAATCATTTAATAAATAATCTATTGAATCTTTAACAGCTTTAGTTGAATTAGCTAATTTTTCTCTAGTTTGATCTAATAAACTTGTATTGGCATCAGAATCTAGAACTTTCTTAGCATCTAAAATATCATTGTATAAACGATCTAGAATTTGATCAATGATATTTCTTGGTACATTTTTAAGTCTTGGATTGTTATTAATATCATTAATTAATTTTTCAGCTTGTTTAATTTGATTAATTAATTTAGCTTTAGCTAAATCTTTAATTAAACTATTAGCTAAATCATTAGTAGCTTTTGTATTATTAGTAATTGAATCTTTATTTTTAAGAGCTTTATTTAGTTTATCTTTTAAGATCTCTTTAGTATTATTATCTGTATCTTTGTTATTGATAAAATCTTTGATTTGGTTAATAACATCATCTAATTTAGCTTTAGCAATAGCATCTTTGATTTGATCTATTGTTTTATTAGTTTGATCTAATAAATTATTTAATTGATCTTCATCAATTAAATCTTTATGAATAACATTATTAATTTGATTAATTAAATCAGTAGTTTTGTTGTTCAAGTTAACTTTAGTTGATTTATCAACTAAAGAATCTATAAGATCTTTAATTGCTTCTTTAGCATTATTAATAACTTGTTTTGCCTTAGTTTTATTTATAACTTTATTTAAGTTTTTTACTGAATCATTAACCTTATTTGTATCATTATGATCTACATTATTAGCATCTTTGATAGCTTTAATTAAATTATTAATTTCTTTAATGTATTTAGGATTTTCTTGATTTAACTTTTTAATTAAATCATTTGCATCAACATTAGCTTTAGCTAATTTGCTATTAGCTAAATCATTAAGCAATTGGTCTTTTGCTTTAATTAATTGATCTAGATCTTTATTATCTTTATCTTCTAAAGCTTTATCTATTGCTTTAATAATATTATCTTTAATTGAACTATATTTTGAATCAGATAATTTATTAGCTCAATCTTTAGCATCTATTGCTTCTTTTTCTAATGCAATTCTTGCAGTATTTTTAGCAATTTCTTTAGCTAAATTAGTTTGTTTATCTCTTAGGTCTTTAGATACAGAAGCGGTATTAGCTACTTTATCTAATAAACTATTTCCTTGATCAATTAAATTATTTAATTGATCAACTAGATCTTGATATTTAGTATTATTAATCAATTTATCTCTTACAATAGTAGTTTTTTCAACTTCATTTTTAAGCATAATATTAGCTAAATCATTAGCTAATTTATTATTAGCCTTATCAATTACATCTCCGTCATCATTATTTAATACCGCTTGAGCTTGTTTAATATTATTTAATAATTGATCAATTAAACTTGATCCAGGAGTTATATTTTTAATGTAATCTTTTGCTTGTTTAATTAATTGATTAATACTATCAAGATTAGAATGTAATCTATTAGCTCTATTTTTAGCATCTATTAAAGCATTTTGTAATTTATCAAATTGATCATTTGAAGCATTATTATCATTAGTTAAATCTAATAAATGATTTAATGATTCATCAATGATAGCTGGTAAATTACCTCTAAGCACTGTTTGGTTACTTGAAGTATTATTATTTAATCAATGATTTGCTTGATTGATTAAATCTTTCAATCTATTTTTGCTTCTAGCATTAGTTAATGCATTTAGATATTGATCTTTGATAGCATTAATTTGATTTTGCTTATCATTAATTGCTTGGTTTAATTTAGCTTTAGCATCAACATCAGTTGTACTTGCATATTGCTTTTTAAGATCCAATAATTCATTTTCTAAAGCTTTAGCTTTAGTAATTTCACTATCAATAATATCTTTTAAGATTGCTTTATAACCATCATTTAACTCAGTTAAATCTTCATTAGATACTTTATCTTCATCTAAAGCAGTATTAAATAAGCTATCAATAATTTCATTACTTTTAGCAATAGTATTATTTCAACCATTTAATCCATTAGAATTATCATTATTTTCATTTAATAATGATCTTAGTTGATTGATATTATCATTAATTGCTGTTAAATTATCAATATTACCTAAATGATTAGGCATTAAACCATTATTATCTAAAACGTTATTGATCATTTGATCAATAACATCTTTAAGATTTTGATCATCTTTAGCATTAGTATTATTGATTCAATGGTTGGTATTAGCAATAATATCTTTGAGTTTTAATAAATTATTTAATTCAATATATTTATCATTTAACTCTTTTGCATGATTAACTATATCATCTACTAAAGGATTAGATTCTACAGTATTAACTTGATTAATTAATTCTTGTTTTAATTTATTAGATAAATTAGTTAAAGAATTAATTATATTAGTTGCATTAACTCTAGCTGTTTCAAGAATTTCTTCTCCATCTAATGCATTAGTTTTAGTCACTAAATCACTTGATAAATCATTTAATTCACTATTAATTGATTTAGTTTCATTGTCATTAGTATTTTCAATTCCTCCAGCAGTAAATAAATTATCATCACTTATATTAGGAATTGATATAACTAAATTATTTGGTTTATTTACTTGATCATCAACATTTTCATTAACTAAATCTTTAGTATGAGCTAAAGCATTAGCTAAACTATGATCAAAATTAATTCTATTAGTACTATCTACTATAGGATCACTTGTATAATCTTTAGCATTTAAGTAATCTACTGTGGTTTTTGCGTTATTTGCTAGATTAATTTTGTTGATTAAATTACTTGTAGTAGCGTTTAATTTATCTAAATTCAATTCAGCATTAATTAATTTTTGTTTAGAAGTGTTAAATAAATCACTTGGATCATTTTTAACTAATTCTTTAGTATTAGTTGATTTAAACGCTTCATTGATTAAATCATTAATTTTAGTTTCAATTAAATCCTTAGTTGCGTTATCAACATTTTTAATAGCTAATTTAGCTTTATTAGCTAAGTTTAATAATTCTGCTTTTTTAACAATAGATTCAATATTGTAATCTAATGATTGATCATTAGCGGTTAAATCAATATTAGCATCTTTAATTTCATTAATGAAGTTAGTAATTTCATTATCTGAAAGATATTTGAAATTATCTTTGTTGATTAAACTTGAAGCATATTCTTTAGATTCAGTATTAAATATTTCAGTTAATCTATTGTTTAATTTAGCTTTTAATCCTGGTTCTTGAAGTTTCTTGATTAAGTTAGCTTTAGCTTCTACACCAACCATATTAACACTAGTATTTCCTAAAACTTTCTTAACTTCTTTCTTAATAGCATCTTTATCATTGAAATCTGTTAAATTTAATGATTTAGCTAATTCTTTAATTCATTCTGAATCAGTATTATTGTCAATAATATTATTTGCTGATGTTTCATTAATAGTATTAGGATCTTCTGGAGTTATATCTAATACTGATTTAACTAAAGTTTTAAAGATATTGTTATCTAAAATGCTATTAGCTAATTTCGCTTTAACTTCATCAATAGTATTAGTTGAATTTAATCCTAATTTAGTTTTTAAGTTATTAAGCAATTGATCATTATCTTTAATAAGATCAATTGCTTTAGCAATATTATCTCCAATAGATAAACTATTTAATGATTTAAGTTGTTCATCATTTAAGATATCTTTTAAAGTTTCTTTTAAAGCTTTATTTTTAGCATAATCAAAAATAATATTTGATTTAACTACTTTATTAGTAGCATTAAGGTTTAAATCATTAATGCTATCTATTTTTTCATTTAATTTCTTATCAGCTAAAGTAGCTGTTGCTGCTGTAAGATCAATATTAACTTTAGAATCAAGGTTGATTTTAACTATATCATCATTTTCTAATTTAGATCCTGAACCTTGTTTTCAGTTATCAATAATCTTATCTACATTATCTTTAAGTTTAGCTATTTCATCTTTAATTTCTTTAGCAATTGAATTAAATCTATTATCTTCAAAGATAGGATTTTTATTAACAGTTTTATCTAGATCTTTAATCTTAGAATCAATAAAACTTACAGTATTAATAATACCTATTGCTTGAGATTTAGCTTCAGTAGCATTATCTCTAGTATCTGTATTTAAAATAGCTTTTTGAATATTATTTTTTAATGATTCTTTAACATCATTATCAGTAATTAATGAATCATTTAAATGATTATCAATGTTATTGATTAATCCATCTATAAATCTTTTTGATGAATCTTCTAATTTAGTTTTAGCATCTTTTAATGATGCTAAAACTCCATCAACATTAGTAATATCTAAATTGGTTCCACTATCTTTATCTAATAAATTAGTTGCATCTAATACTGCATTATCAAATGCTTGTTGTTTTTCAGAAGATGCTAGTTTATAACTAGGATCAGAATGATCTTTTAAACTATTAGATATACCATTAGTTTTATCATTGGGATCATTAGGGTTTAAAAATGCATTTAATTCAGCCATTTTATTGTTCAATTTAATAGCTTTATCTAAAATTGAACCGTCATTAGCATTAGTTATATCTTGATTTATTCCTACAATATCATCAATGAAATTACTTGTAGTAATTTCATTTTCTAAAGCAGTTTTTTGAGCGTTATTTAAGCTTGATAAAGTATTTAATTTAGCTATAGCATCAGCTTTATATTTAGCTAATCGATCTATTCCATCTAATGCATTAATTGCATTAGTTAAATCATCTAATTTAGTAGTAATATCAGTATCATCTAAACTTGTACCTAATAAATCATTAGCATTATTAACTAAGCTAATAGCTTCATTATAAGCATCTTTAACATCTGTTTGAAGTGATTTAGTAGAGTTTTTAAACAATACATCATTATTAATTGCAATATTGTAGTCTGCAATTTTATCTTTTAGACGTTTATAAAGGTTATTTAAATCATTTGCATGATTTACTATTGAATCAATATCAGCATCGCTAATAGCTTTAGCTACTTGAGCTTTTAAGTTATCTTTAACAGTATCACTTAATTGATCTAAAGCATTAATTGCTACATTAGCTTTAGCTTTTGAAGTTTCTAACTTAATAGCGATTAATTTATCTTTAATTTCTTTAGCTTTTTCTACTATAGCAACATTGTTAGTAGTGTTGTCATTGATTGAAGTATCAAAATTAGTTTTATCAGTAACTAAATCATCTAATTTAGATTTGATAGTATCAAATTCAGTATTTTTATACTTATCTAAATCATATTCACCATTAGCATTGTGTTTAGCTTTTTCGTTAGTAACTTTATTAAATTCTTGATCTAAGATTGCAACTGAAGCGTCTTTAGCTCTTTTATCTAATTTAATACTATCATTAACTAATTTGTCATATTTATCAACAGTATTAATTTCTAAAGTGATATTAGAATCATTGAATTTAGATTTATCATCTAAATCACCAATAGTTTTAAGATTTTCATTAGTATCTTTATTAGTTAATTTAGTATATAAATCATCTAAATCACTATTATTATCAAATCCATTATCCTGAATAGCTTTTTTAGTATCAAAAGCGTTTTCTAATGACTTAATAAATGTTTTTGTTGCTTTATCTACTTTATCATTACCTTCAAGATCATTTCATTTAGCTTCAATAGAATCTTTAGCACTATTCAATTTATCAATATAGTTGTTAAAGTTTGTATCATCTGTTACTACATTTTCATTCTCTGTAGTAATATTAGATTTTAAATAATCTCTTAGATCTTTAGCTAATGAAATAGAATTATCAAATTGATCTTTTTTAGATTTATCACTTAAATCATAATTAATATTATTAGTTGTTTTAAGATCTTGATATTTAGTAATTTGATCATTAAGATCTTTATCTACCATATCTAATTTATTTAACTTATCTAATGCTTTTAAAGCATTAGATAAGTTAGTAGTTGGATCTTTAATATATTCTTTAAATTTATTTAATAATATTGCAGGAACATTAGTTTTACTATTAACATCAATATCTAATTGATCATTAACAACTTGAAGTTTTTTATTTAATTCTTCAATTTTATCTTTAATATCTTGTTCATTATCTGTATTTAAAGAAGTAATTAATTCGTTTTTAGCAGTATTTAATTCATTGATCTTAGTTACTAAATCATTGTGATTTGTTGCATCAGTAATTGCTAAATTATCTGATCAATTAGTTTTATTATTAATCTTATTTAATAATTTAGCAGCGTTAGATTTAGTTTTATCTAAACTTGTACCTGATTTAAGATCATTAATGTCAGTTTTAATCTCATTAATAGTTGTTGCTTTTGATGATTTATCTTTAAGATCTTGAACTTTTTTAGCTAATGCATCAGCTTTATCATTATCACCTAAATTAGTTAATTCATCAATTACTTTCTTAGCATCATCTTCTATTTGTTTTACGTTAATATCAATGATTTTTCTATCTAGATCTTTTTTAGCTTTTATTAAAGCATCTGAATCTTCTTTAGAATTATTTAATGCTTCTTTAGCTTCATTTATAGCATTGATAATATTTGCTAAATTATCATCTTTAAGATCATTATCAGTTTTAGTACTTTCTGCAAGAGCTATAGTATCATTTAAATCTTTAACAGCTTTATCAATTTTTAATGCTTTGTCTAATTGATTTAACTTATTAGTTAAATCAGTATTATTGTCATCGATTTTTGCAATGATATCGTTTTTAACAGTTGGATCTATATTTGTTAAACCAGATATTATTTCTTTAATTTTATCTTTTGCTTTATCTACAGCGTTAGTTAATGCTGTAGATTTACTATCTATATCAGCTTTAGATGTAGAAGGATTATCTAAAGCATTAGTTAATTCTTTTTTAGCATTATTTACTTCATCAATAATGTTGTTTAACTCATTATTTGAAGGATCGGTTGATATAACATCATTTGTTCAATTGGTTTTATCACTAATTTTATTTAAAGTGCTTGCAGCATCTGCTTTTGATTTATCTAAATCAATTAAATTCTTAATTGTGGTTAAATCTGCTTCAATATCTTTAATTTCTTTAGCTATAGGTGCTTTAGTTTTTAACTCATCTAATTTAGTTTTTAAATCATTTGCTACTGTGTCTAAATTAGCATCTTTTAACTCGTCGATAACTTTGGTTACATTATCTTCAATTTGTTTTACATTGATATCGATAATTTTTCTATCTAATGCCTCTTTAGCTGTTTTTAATGCATCAGCATTATCTTTAGATCTTTCTAAAGCATCTATAGCATCATTTATAGCTGTATCAATATCTGTTAAATTAGTATCTTTTAAACCATTATCAGTTTTTGTTTTTTTAGCTAACTCAATAGTATCTTTTAAGTCTTTAAATGCTTTATCAATATCTTTTGCTTTTTCTAATTGTTTAAGTTTTGCATCAAGGTTGGTGCTTTCTTTATTGATTTCTGTTTTTATAGTTTCCTTAACATCGGTATCAATATTTGGTAAATTATTAAGCACCTTAAGAATTTCTTCTTTAACCTTTGCAACAGAATCATTTAAAGTTTTTGTTTTTGCATCAATATCAGTTTTATTAGGATTAGTATTTACAGCATCTATTACATTCTTTTTATCACTATTTAATTTCTTAATTGCTACATCTAAATCACTATGGTTAGCTTGATCTTTAATACTTAAATCATTATTAATATTTGTTTTATTATTAACTTTATTTAAAGCTTTTTCAGCTTCAATTTTAGATTTATCTAAATCTATTAAGTTTTTAACATTATCTAATTCAGATTTAATACCTTCTAAATTCTTAGCATTTTTTGCTGCTTCTTTAAGTTCTTTAAGTTTATTGTTTAATTCTGTACTTTCATTAGTTAAACCTAAACCATCTAATTCAGCAATAACTTTATTAGCTTCTTTTTCAACTTCTTTAACATTAGTATCAATGATCACTTTATTTAAATCATCATTTGCTTTAATTAATTTTGTAGCATCAGCTTTATCATTGGTTAAAGATTTGTTTGCTTCAGTAATTGCATTTTCTAAATCACTTAAATTAGTTCCTGTAAGCACATTACTATCTTTATTTTCTTTTGCTTCAGCTATAGTTGTTTTTAGATTCTTAACTGCTTCATCAATTGATTTTGCTTTTTCTAGTTCTTTTAATTTATTTGCTAAATCAGTACTTTCATCTTTAATAGTATTAATGATGTTAGTTTTAACATCATTATCAATATTAGTTAGTTTATTAACTTCATCAACTATTTTATTTTTAGCAGTTTCTAATGCATTTTTTAAAGTTTCTGTTTTGCTATTAATAGTATCTTTTGTTTTTGAACTAGAAGCAATTTCTGTTTCTAGTTCTTTTTTGGCGTTATCTACAGATTTTAAAGTGTTTTTAAGATCATTTTCTTCGGTAACAGAATCTGCAGTGTTAGTTGAAGGATTAGTAGGATTTATCTTATTAATAACATCTTTTGCATTTGCAATAGCTTTAGCCAATTCTAGTTCTTTATTTAAATCATCTTTTGCATTATCAATACTATTATTGTTAGGTGAATCAATAGTAATTAACGAATTTAAAGCATCTTTTTTCTTATTAAGTTCTGTTAAATCTACACCTTTATTAGTTAAATCGTCTCTAGCGTTTTCAGCATCTTTAATGGCTTGTTTTGCCTTAATAACTGTTAAACCTTTTTCTAAGGTATCTTTAGCATTATTCAATTCTGTTTCAATGGCATTAGATTTATTTTTTGCTGTAGTTGCTTCATTTATTTTGGTTTCTAATTCTCTTTTTAAAGTAGGATCAGTTATACCATCTTTATCTGCAGTAGCTTTTTCTATGATTTTTCTTAACTTTTCTTTAGCGATATCTATTTTAGCTTTTTCAACAGCGTTTGTTATTTCGGTTAATTTAGTTTCTAAATTAGATTTTCTAGTATCTAAAGTATTTTTATCGGTAGAACTTGTAACTGTATTAACATAATTATTAACTTCAGTTATTTTATTTGTTAAAGCAGTTTTATCATCACCTACTAAGTCATCATTATTTTTTAAAGTATTTGCCTCAGCTATTTTTTTAAGAATTTCATCTTTTAATAAAGCATCTTCAATACCTTTAGCAACTACTTCTAAAGCACTATCTTTAGTTGTTAAATCATTAACTATATTATCAGTTGATGTTGATTTAGTAGTTGTTGCATGAGATTTTAAAGTATTTAACATCGATTTAACAGAATCATCTAATGCTGGATTAGTTTCAGCTAAATGACCATCAATAATTCCATTTTGCTTGTCAAGTAAATTATTAACAAACTCATTTGCTTTTTCCTTTAATGAATTCAATTTTAGTTCAATAGAGGAATTATCTAAATTACTATAGTTATTATTAGAATTATTATTTAATTCAGTAGTAATTTCTGATAATTTATCTGAAGGATATTTTGTAGTATTGTTATTAACCTTATTTTTAATTTCTGTAACTTTAGTAATTAAAGCTTTTAAATCTTCAATTTTCTTGTATTTGATATCTGCAGCAGCTTTATCCATAGCTGCTTTTTTATTTTCTTTTTCTAATTTATCAAGTTTATCTTTTATATCAGTAACAGAACTACTATCATTCATAGTATTAGCATTACTTATTGATGTTTCAAGGTGTCTTTTGATATCGTTATAATCTTTTTTATTGTATTCATTTTTATTTAATTCAACAATAATATTATTAGCAAGTTCTTTTTGTTTGTTCAACATATCAACTAAAGCTTTTTTATAAGCTTCTTTTAGTTTAGTTGTTTTTGATTTTAAATCTTCTATATTTTCTTTGGTTCATTCACCATTTGTTTTAGAAGGTTTAGGGTTATTGCTAATAGCTTTAGTTAGTTCTGTAATAATATCGTTATATTCAGTTTTATTTTTATTAGCTTCTTTTAATTTATTAATTTCAGCTAGTGCTTTATCATATGATTTTTCAGCATCATCACCTTTAGCCTTTAATAATTCTTTTAAAGCTTTATCTACTTTATCATTTGTATCATTAACATTTGTTATAGGATTTCTAATACTTTTTAAATCATTATTTTTTGAATTTAAATCTCTTGTATCTAAATCACTATTTTCTTTATCTCTTTGGAATTTTTCAATAGCAAATTTAGCAAATTCAAGTTTAATAGAAGCAAATTCTTTTTCTAAATCATCAGAAGTTGTGTTTAATTTGTTTGCATTATTTTCATTTGTTGATCTTGAAGAAGTTCCTTTTGAAATTAAACTATCGATTTTTTTAAGAATTTCTCCATCTGGATTATTATCGGTTTTAAATTTATTTATTTCACGAAGAATTCCATCCAATCTTGCTAGAGCAGCTGTTAAACGCTTATCTCCATCTAGTGAACTTAAATATATTTCAATATTATTTTTTCTTGTTTCAAGGTTTGAAGCTATTGTTGCTAGACTTGATAATTTTATATCCTTTAAATTAGAATTCGCACTAATACCAGCACCTGATAACACACCGCTTGTCCCAAATAGTAAACTAACTTCATTGTCTAAATTATTTTTATGAGTTGCGTTTAAATAATTATTAGTATTTAAGACATCTTTATATCTTATTAAAGTAGTAATAAGGTTTGAAGTTTTGGTATCTAAATCTCTTCAGGTATAAACAACTTTGGTGGTTAAATCACCAAAATCTGGACTTTCTATATTTACATCGTATAATTGTTTTCTTGCTTCTGTTTTAACATTATCTGCTAAGTGTGTTAAATTTTCAATTTCCTGAATTTTTGATGCTAGCGGATTTAGCTTATTTCAATATTTTAAGAATGTTGATACATTGTTATTATCGCTAGCATTTCCATCAACTTTGTTTTTTCAAATTCAATCTAAAATCTCTTCATAAATAGATTTTAGTTTTTCTTTATCGCTTCTTTCTCCAATTAAGTTAGGTATTATTTTCTTTTTAGTGTCTAAATATTGTTTATAAACTTCAGTATATATATAATGATAATTATTATTAATTGAAGGTGTATCAACAGTAAAGTTAGAGCTATTCAACACAGATACAACTTTATACTTCTTGTTTAAATTTACGTTACTAAATTTTGTTTCTGATGTTGCTTCAAGTTTTCCAGCAAGTTTACTAAACGGAAGTGGTATTTGATTGGTATTAAGTATTATTTTAGTATCATCACCATTAAAATATTTAATTTTTTTATTACCAGAAATAACTTTATAAACAAATTGTGGCTTTAATCCATCATCAATTAGATTTTTAAGCTCTTTTTGATCTTGACTCTCACTGATTTCATCCGCAACCTTAGTGTAATTTACACTAATAACTCTTTCACTTGATGCTTTAACATCATATGAAGAACTAAATGTCTCACCTGGATTGTCTCTATTTATTAAGCGAGCGACTATGAAATTGTTAGGTTGTGAACCAGAGTAATAATTATCATTTATTTTTGTTTTAAATTTTAGTTGAATCCTTGCTAATTTATAGTATTCTTTTCTGTTACCATCTTCTGCAAGATCTAAGTCAAAAACTATTTTTTTATTACTTCCTCTATCTTCTTGTTGGATATTTCTTATTTTAGCTCTATCATTTCTCTGTGCTCTAAGATCATTACGTAAGTATTTTTCTCTATTGGGGTCATCAAGGTGTCCATAACTACCTGGACCTTGTGTATCTCAATATCTACCTCAGCTTCTTCCACCGTGCGGGAAGTATGATGGGTAAGAGTTATCTCAAACTCCATCATCACCAAAGTTTATATAGTTACCACCTCTTGTAGCACCAATAAAACCATCGTTTTGGCGTCCTGGTATATCGTGAAAATTACTTGCTCCATCATATATGTATTTTTTAGATGCTTTATTATAAGTAAATTTTAGGTTATCATTTTGATGATCTCCACCCCATTTGGAAACCCCTGAAATATCTGGTCAATTTTCATATATTGAATTTACACTAAAATATATCGGATCATCATCAGAAAATGAAATTGGTAAATCTTTTGGTATTTCTACTTCTATTTTTAATCTAGTAGCTGTAATAAGTCCGCTATCTTTATCTGCTAGATTAGTTAATTTTTTTCCCATTGTATTATTGATAGTAACAGACCAATCTTGTTTTGCATTGGTTAACTTATATTCTCTTTTTTGATCAATATCCGCATCTCATTCTTTATACATTTGTCAATGGAAAGGTGTTAAGTTAATAATGTTTGCGTATGCTCTTTTATCAGGAATCGGACTAGTATCGTTTGATCTTGTATTGTTATTATGTGTTAGATCTATATATTCATAATCACTTTTTTGTTTGACTTCACTTGTACCATTAGTAGAAATACCTATTAAAGGAATAGTCGCTGGAGCAACTATTAGTAATCTCTTTAGATGTTTTTTCATGAGTACTCCTTCATATCAATAAGTTACTCATATATTTCTAACCTAATTTGCAAAGTGTATAAAATCTTAAACTTTTCACAGTTTAAGATTTTGTATATTACGTATGAAAAGTTAATAATTAATAAAAAAAGAACAGTACACATACACACATATATAGGCAAACCTATATATATATATATATATATATCGTTCATAGTAAAATAATCTAATAGATAATTATTAAATTCTCTTAGTTTTTATTGTTAATTATTATTTGTTAAATGAATTAATTGCATATTCTACTAAAGTAGCAATTAATTCCCCTTGAGGTTCACCATCTTTGTCTGCAGTTCCTGCAACATCACAGTGAATAAAATCAGTGTCTTTAGTGAATTCTTTTAAAAACATAGCTGCTTGAGAAGAATCAGGTCTAACTTTTGAACTTCAATTGGCTAAATCAGCAACTTTAGAACCTTTATTCCCTTTATTATAGTCCTCGTGTAAAGGCATTCTTCATACCTTTTCCATTGCTTGTTTAGCACTGTTATTAAACACTTGATATTTATCATCATTAGTTGATCAAATACCTGTATAGCTATTCCCTAAAGCTACAAGCATTGATCCAGTTAATGTTGCAACATCGATAATAGTTGTTGCATTTAATTTATCTGCAGCATAGTAAATACCATCAGCTAAAACTAATCTTCCTTCAGCATCTGTATCAACTACTTCTACTCATTTACCACTCATTGATTGATATACATTTTCTGGTAAAGAAGCATCGTTATTAATTCTATTGTCAGTAATACACATTACACAAGCAACATTTACTTTAGCATTTATCATTGCTAAAGATTTTACTGCATAAGCTGCAATTACTGATCCAGACATATCATATTTCATTCCTTCCATATGATATCCTTTAGTATTAACTCCTCCAGTATCAAAAGTAATACCTTTACCTACAATAACAATTTTTTCTTTGCTTGAAGGATCTCCAAGGTATTGTGCAATAACTACTCTTGGTTCATGTGTTGAACCTTGATTAACTGAAAGTAGTAATCCCATATTTAAATTAGTTATTTCTTTTTTGGTTAATACTGTAAGTTTTAAATTATTAATACCAGCAAAGTCATTAACGATGTTTGAAGCTAGGTTTTCAGAATTTAAGAAATTCTCTGGCATAATTTGAAAATTTCTTGCTTTGTTTATTGCGTTAGCTACTATATTAAGTTTAGTAATTAAATCTAATATGTCTTGTGAATCATTGTTTAAGTATAATGAAATTTCTTTGTCTTTTTCTTGTTCTTCTTCAATAGTTTTTTTGAATAATTTCGCTTGAGCAAAGCTAATTTTAGTAATTAAGATTCTAAGAACTTGTTCTAAAGAGAAATGTTCATTAACAAAACTTTCTACGTCTATTTGGTAATCATAGTTTGCACCAGATACCAAATTTATTATCATTTGTTGTAATTCATCAATGGTTTGATGTTTTTTATCGATGTAAATATATGCGATATTTTGTTCAAAATAATGACTAATATATCCATTTTTTTTAGCTATTTGTTTATCATTGCTATCTTGTTCATACACAGCAGTTAATAACATAGCTGTATTTCTGCTGTTATCTACTTTTATCATCTACACCTCCTTAATTATTTAAATGGTTTTTGTCTTAATAAATGTTTACATATTTTAAAATAAATCATATTTTTTGATATTCTATCAAAATAATTAAATATTGTAAATCAATATTTAATTATTCAAGGTAATTATTAAAAAGTAATAAAAATAAGTTAAATTAAAGTTATATACGAATCTTTTGTTTTTATAGTTTTGAGATAAAATATAATCTCACTTATATTATAAAATTATTTTTATAATATAGAACTTTTAAATTCACAAATTCAAACAAAATTTTATATTCTTGATTCCTTAAATAGTTTAAATGATAGATTTTTCATTCTTAACTCTATATCCTTTAATAAATAAATTTAATTTCAACCCTAATATATTGACTATAGATATATAAAAACATGAATCTTTAGATTCATGTTTAATATTAATTATCTTTTTCGTTTAAGTATCTTTTAACTTCTAAAGCACAATCATCAATAACTTGTTCAACTAAGTCAAATGAATCAATAATAGCTCCTGAAGCTCGTTCATGACCTCCACCATTTCATTTAACTGCAACATTACGAACAATCGGTCCATTAGATCTAAATTCCACTCTAATTCTGCCATCTTCTTCTTCGGTAAATTGAACTCAAATTGGATATCCTTGGATATTAGCAATTGAGTTTACTCTTACTGAAGATTGAGCAGTTTTACCTAGTTGTTTAGTAGTAGCTAAATCGTTTTGGATATAAGCTACTCCATCTCTAGTTTTTAAGGTTGATAATAATCAAGATTGGTATTTTAAATCATCTAAAGAAATAGCTGCAAGATTAGTATGAATAAAATCACTATCTAGTCCTGCATCATATAATTTAGCAGCAATATTTAAGGTTCTACTAGTAGTATTATTAAATAAGAATCTACCACTATCAGTGTTAATTCCTAAATAAAGTAAATTAGCAGCTTTAGGAGTAATAATTCAGTTATTTTTAATAGCTATTTCAGCAATCATTTCATCTGCTGCTACATAAGAGCTATCTACTCATCTAACTGTATTTGCTGGTAGATCATCATCATTTGGATGATGATCAATTCTAATTACTTGATCAAATAGATTTTTATCTAATACTTCTTTAAATTCAATTCTTTCTTTAAAGTTAGCATCAACTACTACCCCTAGAGATTTAGCTAAAACTTCATCACTAGGAACAGTATCCATTTGTAAGTTTAAAAAGCTAAAAGAACCTTTAGAATCTCCTATAGCATAAACTTTTTTATTAGGAAAATTAGTTTCTAATAATTCCTTTAGTCCAAATTGAGATCCTAAACAATCTCCATCAGGACGAATGTGGTGAAAAATAACAATGCTGTCGTATTTAATAAGTTCTTTAGTAACTAATTCTAAATTACCTATTTGCATTCATACTCCTTAATTGCTTGGTTTAAATCAGCTAAAACACTTGGAACCATATCTCAAGAAGCTACGGTAATTCCTGCAGCATTATCATGTCCTCCACCATTGTATTTTTTAGCAACAATGTTAACTAAAGGACCATTACTTCTTAATCTTCCTCTAACAGTTCCATCTTCTAATTGAATAAATAAAGCTCAACAAGAGTTATCTTCAATGTTAGCTAATTCATTTACATACATAGCAGCAGTAAATGAATCCATATCATATTCTTTTAAGATTTCTGGAGTAATTTCATAATATAAAACTCTTCCTTCTTTTTTGAATTCACTTAAGATCTTTCCAATGAATTTAATATCTTTAAGAGATCTTTTTGAAAGTTCTCTTAAGATATTTGCTGGATGAAATCCATTTTCCATTAAAAAAGCTACTAATTTGTGAGTTCTTGCAGAAGTATCTGGATATAAGAATCTACCACTATCAGTGTTAATTCCTAAATAAATATGACTACTTGCTTTTTGAGTTACTGTTCAATTTGCATCATAAGCAATTTGAGCAATCATTTCAGCTGCAGCTACATAATGTTCATCAATTCAGTTGTAGTCATAATCAATATCTGCACCATTAGGATGGTGATCAATTCTTAATTTAGCAGTAGTTTTGTTTTGATAAAGTATATCTGCACATTCGATTCTATCTCCACTAGAAGCATCTACTACAATAGCTAATGAATCATTGTAATCTATTTGATCTTCTGGAGTAAATTCATATCCCATAAAGTCAAATAAACCAATGTTATTACCTACAGTATATACTTTTTTATTTGGGTAGTTAGTTCTAATTAACTCAGCTAAACCTGCTTGAGATCCTAAACAATCTCCATCAGGACGAATGTGGTGAAAAATAACGATGTTATTATATTTTTCGATTGCTTCTATTGCTGTTTGTGAATTTCCTATTTTCATAATATTTTCCTTTCTTAATTATTAATATAGTTATTGTATTCTTGATCAATTTTAATTTTTAAATCATTTGGAAAATTAAAATTGATCTTTGAGATTTTATTATCTAAAAATTGGTTAACAGTATCTATTGTGGTATTTAAATGATCTAAGATTAAATCATAAGTTTCAGTTGAATAAATTAAATTAAATTGAAATTTAATGTAGTAACTTTGTTTAACTTGTTGATAAATCTTAATTAAATAATTTAAATAATCTTGATACTCTTGTTGTTGGTTGGTATTTAATTTGGTAAATAGTTGTTCTTTTAAATCTACTAAAGCTTGAATTTTATTACCTAATTCTAAATAATTAGAATTATTTAGAATTTCATCCGAATCTTGGATATATGAATATATCTCTAAAGCATTATTAGATTTATATAATAATGGGTTTTGTTTAATTGCTTGCATTAACACTCTAGCTGCAGAAATTCTACCTTCTATTGCAGTAGTTAATGGTAAATAAGTGTTTTGGCCTGAAAGGTTATGATCTTTATCTACTTGAATATCAATTTGTTTGATAACAAATTGATATTGTTCTAATGCTTTAATTAAATAAACATAATATCCTTTTGTTTCTTTTGGATAATTGTTTAATTCAATAATCAAATTGTTTAATTGATTAACTTTTTGATTATATTGTTCTTTATAAGTTTGAATTGAACAGCTAGATAGCATTATTGGTGTTAAAGCTAAGTTTGAAAATAAAAATAGTTTAAATTTGTTGAATTTCATAATCTAAAAATGAATAAAAAGGCCAAAAGCCTTTTTATTTTACTTAACATGAGCTACATCTAAATAATTTTCATCAAGTTCATAGTTAGCTGGTAAGCTAGTAAATAACTCATTAGCAAAGTTATAATTACTTAATTCACTTGAAGGATAAATATTTTGCTCGATATTAGGTCTTTGAGCTAAATATGATTTTAAAGTGTCAAACATATATCATTTGTTATCTTTGGTATCAAAGAATTCAATTCAATATGTTGCTTTTTTAACATCATTATTTGTTACATAACCTTTAATAATTTGGGTTTTAAAAGCACCTAAACCAAAAATAGAAACAGCATATAATTTAGCTAATTGTTGTATGTTAGTTTTACTTTCAGCAACTGCTTTTTTAAGGATTGTTAAAGCTTTTTGGTAAGCAGAATTAAAGTATTTTTTAGCTAAAGCGATCATTTGATTCATATTTTGTTCTAATAAAGTTTCTTTATTAGAATCATTAGATTTAACAATTTCATCTCTTTTGTTAGCTAACTCTATTAATTCTTGTTGATGTTGTTCAATAGTTTTTAATTGGTTTTGATATGTTGCTATACTTTTTTGTAAAAATTCTATTTTTTTAACTTCATTAGGTTTAGCTACTTTTAATAATGATTTTTGATTCTCTAAATCTCTTTTAATTTTAAATACTTCTGGTAAGTATAATAATTCTAAATTACTATTAAAGAACTGAATTGGATTTTTCAAAAAAGCTTCTTCTTGTTCAGGAGAAAATTCATAATCACGAGCAAAAATAGTAAATGCATCATCTTGTTTATCAGTGTTGATATTTTTACCATAAAGGATGTTTAATGGACCAAATCCTAAGAAAATTCCATTATCGTTTATTAATTGATTTAAATCAACATTAAAACTACGTTCTTTAAAATCATTTAGAAAAATTTCTAAAATTTTCTTAGTGTCTTTTTTAGCTTGAGTAATTGAACCAAATCTTTTTTTAACTTCTTGATATAAACTAGTAAACATTGAATAAGGAATAGCTCCAAAAATCTCATTGTTTTTACTTAAGTTAAATGTTCATTTACCTTCTTTTTTAGTTAAAAGTCTTTTTTCAGGATCTTTATCATTTTGATAACGAATGTATTTTTGATAAAAAGGAGTATCAATTAAAAAGTTTTTTACAACCGCTTCAACTTTTTGATCATCAATTACTAATTTAGGATTAGAGTAATCTAAATAAGTGGTGGTTGAAATTGTATCAATATCTTTATGAATAACAGTTTCTTTCTTTAAATACTCTGGAGTGCTGTTAACTATATCATTGTAATTAGTATTAGCAATTTGTTCTAAGGTTCTAATTTTAATTTTGTTTTTATTTTCATCTTTAGCATTGTAGTCATTTACATATGCAACATATTCTTTATAACTTTGGTTAATTCTGTTAATTGCATTACTGATGAATTTACTTAAAGAATCATAATCAGGATCAGTTTTAAGATCTTTGATCTTATCAAGGTTAGTTTGATTAATTTTAATTTCAATACCTTGTTTATTAAAATCGTATAATTTACCAACTTGCTTAGTTAAGTTTCTTTTTAAATGATCATTATCTATTGAAATAGCTTTGGTTAGACCATAATTATAAAGTGTAAATGAATAAGTTAATAATTCATTATTATAAAATTGATTTTCAAAAGCTTGTAAAGCAGGAATTTTTAAATCATCTTGTGTGTAAGTGATTTTTTCTTTTTGGGTATAAGGATTATCTTGAACAAAAGAATTAGCATATTCTACAGTAGGATTATTTCTGTATAAACAAGACACAGCTGTCATAGGAGTAATAGCTAAAGTAGCTATTGCACTAAAAAATAATAATTTTTGTTTTTTGAGTTTTCTCATTCTATATAAACATTTCTGAATATCTTCAAGATTTAAAGCCTGAATATGAAATCACACTTCCCATCAAGAATAATAAGCAAGATAATGCTAAACCTCCTATTGAATATGATTTGATAAAGTAATAACTGTCAGTGATTGATCGATCTAATCTAATTGTTTTCCATTGCTCTAAACTAGTATTAATGGTTCAAATTAAAACTGAAAGACCAATCATAGCTATAAAAGCTAAAATAGCAATGATAAATCATATAATGACTTTTCGTTTGTAATTTCTCATAATTATCCTTTAATTGTTGATCCTTGTCTACTAATTGCAGCCATAATTCTTTTTCTAAATAATAAATATACTCCAAACATAGGTAAAATAGCAATTAAAGCAGCTGCTAATTTTACGTTTTGTTGTACGTTTGCTCCAGATTCTGGATCGTTTGGATCTACTCCTGCTTTGAATAATCACACTGAAAGAACTTCAAATTTTTGATCTCCAATAGTTGAAATAATATTTGGTCATAAATATGCATTTCATGAAGCTAATGAAGTTAAAATTACAATTGTTAATGTAGTAGGTACTACCATTGGAAAAGCTACTTTAAACAAGTATTTTACTCCTCCTGCACCATCAATTAAAGAAACTTCTTTAATTCTTCCTGGAATAGCTTCAAAAGCATTTTTGTACATCAAGGTATTAATAATACTTGCAGAAAACGGAAAAGCTACCCCTAAAAGGAACCCAAAATAAGTTAAAGTTAATTTACTATCTAAAATAACTTTATATTGTCCTGATAATAAAGCAACTTCTGGTAATACTAAAAGTGCTAAAGCTAAAAATCAAATAATATTTTTTCCTCTTCAATTTCTTAATGAAAAGGCATATCCCATAAAGAAGGTGATAAAGATTTTTAACGTTACTGAAATTACAACATTTAATGAAGTTAAAGCTAATGCAGATCAATATCCTGTAGAAGCTGCTTTTTTGTATGTGTTAGCAACTACATCTTTTCAAGCGTGAAGCTCAAAACCACTATCTTCTTTTCCTTTACTTACATAAGTAAGACCTTCACCAAAATCTGGAATTAAAGTAAAGTGTTCTTTTACTTGGATATCATTCATTAATGAGATTGAGATCATTAAAATGAATGGAAATAAGATTATTACTCCAAAAAGAGTTAAAAGAAATAATTTCAATAAACCTGTAAATAATATTGTGGTTGGATTGTTATCTTTTACTTGGGATGAAACACGTTCTTGATTTTTTCTAAGTTGTCTTTTGTTTCAAATCTTTTGAAGCATTAACTTTAACTCAAACATTTCTCTCTCCTAAAGTATTTAATGATAGCTGGATCATAAAGAATCCACCTCTAACCAATGATGAATAAATTACCCCAATCACAAAAAGAAGTAAGCTTGCTGCTCCAGCTTTTTGTCAATGTCCATCCACGGTTGATTTATACACATAAAGCATTATGGTTGCTCCACCATTATTAAATGCAATATCAGGTTTATTTTCAAAAAGAGCAAGTGGGAATACTTTTAACCCTCCAATTATTCCTAAAGTAACTAAGAAGTTAATAGTTCCTTTAATACTTGGAAGTGTAATTGTGAAAAATTGTTTTACCCCTGAAGCTCCATCAATTGAAGCTGATCTATATAAGTTTTTATCTACTCCTAACATAGCAGTAGTAAAGATTAAAATATTAAACGCAAGTCCATTTCAAATCCCATTAATTACCATTGCTACTAAAGCATTAAAGGTAAATTTATCATTTGATTGTAATCAAGGTACTTTAGCACCTATGATTTGATTAAAAAGACCATTAATTTGGAAAATTTGAATAAATGCTAATGAAACAGCAACTGCATTAGTAATATAAGGCATGAAGAAGATTGTTTGTCAAAATCCTCTAGCATGCTTACGATAAATTTTTGCTATAACAGATGAAATAATTAAAGAAATCATAATAACAAATGGTAAAACAAACATACCATAAATAAATGAATTTCTTACTCCTACAGCAAATTCAGGATCAGTTAGAATATTTGCATAGTTTCTAACTGTAAATGCATCTGTTTGCTTATCACTAAAAGAGTTAATGATGTTTAAAACCATTGGCACAATTGTGAATGATGTTATTAATATTAAACCCGGAAGGATTAATAACATCGGTATTCAAAATGGTGTTTTCTTATCTAAAATAGATTGAGATGTATTTCTTTTTTTGCTTGATTGTTTTCTTAGTGATCAATCAAAAAGAAAAGGAATATTGTTAGCTATAAAGGCATGAATTTTATTAACGTAATTCATAATTTAACCTGTTTTCAGTAACCGCATCAAAAATATGAAGTTTATTTAATGGTAAATCAAAGTAAATTTTGTCTCCTACTTGATAATTGTAATCATTTTCAAGTAAGAAATTAATTCTACCTGTTCCTTCAACTTCAACAACTAACTTACTTTCCTTACCAAAATTCTCTTGAACTAATACAACACCTTCAAAATCAAAGTCATCATTTTCGTTTCTAATAATAAAGTCCTCAGATCTAACTCCAACATTAATTGAAGTTGAATTTTGATCTAAAATACTTACTTTGTCAAATAGTTTATTAGAAATATATAATTTTCCATCATCAACTTTTGAACTAAATAATCCCATTTCAGGCATACCTAAGAATCTAGCAACAAATTGATTTTTAGGTTTTGAATATAGTTCCATTGGTGATCCCATTTGTTGAACTTTTGCTGTAGACATACACACAATAATGTCACTAATTGACATAGCTTCTTCTTGGTCGTGAGTAACAAATACTGTGGTAATACCTAATGATTGTTGGATTTCTCTAATTCATTGTCTTGTTGAAATACGTAATTTTGCATCTAAGTTTGATAAAGGTTCATCCATTAATAAGATTTCAGGTTTTTTAACAATTGCACGAGCAATAGAAACACGTTGTTGTTGTCCCCCTGAAAGTCTAGTTGGTTTCTTTTGAAGAATTTTCACAATTTCAACTCTTTGAGCAACTTCCATAACTTCTCTATGAATTGCTTGTCTTAGAGAAATATTAAATTTAGAATATTCTTTAAATTTCTCAATATCTTCATTTTTTAAGATTGAAACTCCAGATCTTTTTTCATTAGCTAAAGCTTCTTTATAGTTATATTTCTTTTCTAATTCAGCTACGATGTTATTAAAGTTCTTTTTAGCAATTAAAGGTAATATTTTAATATCTTTAATTAATTGTTTATATTCTTCATCAGTCTTTAACGCTGCTTTAAATGCTTGTTTTTCAGCTAAATATCTTTCTTTAGTTTCTTGTTTAAGAACTGTATATTTTTCGACAATCCTTTTCTGTTTTAAAACATATTTGTATCTTGTAATTAACTTAATAACTTTTTCTTCTGTTTTTACAATCTTAATTCTTGAATTTAAAGTCAAATTATCAAATTCTACATTTAATAATTTAACAGCAATTTCTTGTAGTTCATTAATTTTGGCTTCAATTTCTTCTTCTGAGTTTAATTTAACAAATTTTAATGACTCTTTAGCAATAGAGTTTAATAAATCGCTTTCTACTAAAGTGGTAGGTAATAAATTATTTTTAAGATTAAATTGATATTTAGTTTTTATATCATGAATTTTGAATTTGCTATCTTTGCTTGTTTTTTTATTAGTTTTTAAAACGTTTTTAGTTAATAAAGAAATTTCAGAAGTTTCATAAACCATAGCTAATTTGTACTCAGTATGTGCTTTTTCGTACTTTTCAACTAATTTAGCATATGTTTCATTTAATTTATGAGTAGCTTCTTCTGAAATAATTGAAAAAACTTTTAAAGCTTCTTTTAAAATGTTTATCTCTTCTTCTGAAGCACCAAGTTCTTTCAAATATAACATTCTAATATTATTTAAAGCTTCTAATTTTTCTAATTCTTTCTTTCTTTGTCAATTAGAATCGTTTTTTAACGGGAAAGCAATATTAGCATACACACTCATATGTGGATATAATGCATAGTTTTGAAACACAAATCCTATTTTTCTTCTTTGAGGTGTAAAATCTGTTACATCTTTACCTTTAAATAAAATTTTCCCAGAAGTAACAGTTAATAATCCTGCGATTGCGTTTAATGTTGTAGTTTTACCACTACCTGAAGGTCCAAGTAAAGTTACTAACTTACCATCAGGTATTTTAAAACTTACATTATCAACAGCTAAAGTTTCACCAAAATCAATATTTAAATTCTTCAGTTCAATTGCCGGCACTAGTTCTTTATTAATTTCTTCAAACTCTTTAGCATATTTATTTAGTTTTTCTAAAGAATCACTGTCAACCTTAACAATAGATTCTTTAATCATACTAATTAATTTATTGAAAATTTTCATTAATTTCCTTTCGTTATTCTTAATAAATCAACCAAATAAAAGCTTTATTTGATTGATTTATTTGTGCTGTTAAATTATACTATATATATATATATAGTATAGTTATTTGTCCATAGGTTGTCAAAACGCACTATAGTTATTGTTTGGTTTTGCATCATACACATAAGTTGAAATATATATTGGATTATCAAAATAATGGAAGAATCCTGAATGCTTTTCAATTGCTTCATTTAATGCTTCTTTAATTTTTGGATAAATTAAATTCTCATAAGTAAATGGAATGTTTTGATTTACTTCTCAAGAACTGTTTTGTAAAGGTAATGTATATCCTGCACGAACTATTTCTGTATTGTATGAATATTCAAAATTTTGTCCAAAAAAGACATCAGCTGTAACTCTTTCATAAGTATCTTTACCTGTAATAAATCCAATTCTTACTATTGGAAATGCTTTTTCATTCTCTGAAGTTTCAGTTCATTTAAATAAATCCTTAATCTTAAATAATCTTTCTGCAAAATGAGTTGACATTAAAGCAAAAGAATATTCAAATGGATTAGATAATGTAGCTTTGTTACCACTACCTACTGCTTTTTCAGGGGTATCTATACCTGAAAGTCTAATTTTTCTAGCTTGATCAGTTGTTTTAAATGATATTTCTGCTGCTGTTTTATTTTCAATTGGAACAAATGAAAAGGTATCACCATCACTTACATCTACTAATTTAGCATCAACGTATTGAACCTTGGTTCAATCAACATTAATTGGTTTCATTTGTTCTTTATTAGGCATTAAATCATTATTAAATACTTTAAATGTAGGTTTTATTGCTGAAGTAGTTGTTTTATAATCACTATCTAAAGTGATTTTTCTACCTCTTTTAAGATAAAGTATTTGGTTATTGTAGTAAATTCCAAATGAAATTTTGTATTTTAAATTTAATGATTCTAAGGTTAATGCAGATTCTTGAATTTTATGATCTTTGCTTCTATCACCATATTCACCACCTTTAATAATTTGTGGTAAAGATTTGTCTAAATCAGTAAATTTTAATGTTAAAACTTTATCTAAAACTTTGATTTGAGTTTCGTTAGGAATATCTTGTTTTAACTTTCTTTTGTTTGTAATTAAATAATCTGATACTTGATCAGTTAATTCATTGTTAGTTCAATATTTATTAATTGCTCATTTTTTAATACTATCAACAATTAAATTTCTTTGATCATCTTTCATATCAATGAAATTACTACTTACTCTTTTGTTTCCATCTTGATAAGAATATGTTCCAATTTTTAATTCTTTTAATGTTGGATCATCAATAGTAACAACTTCTGCAGATGGTTGGCTATTGATTGGTTTTGCTGGAGTTTCTGTGCCTGGATTTTGTGTTCCTGGATTATTTTTTTGATCTTTTGAACCACAAGCAACAGCTGCTAATGATGTAGAAATGGTTGCTATAGTGGTTGAAGCAAGTAATAAGCTTTTGTATATTTTTTTCATTTTATTGCCCTCTTTATTTTTTTGTGGTTATTAAATAACAAAAACAATATAACTATTGTTATATTGTTTTTTTGAATATATTTTCAATTATATTATTAAGATTCTGTTGGTTGTTTTAAGTTTTCAACAAATTTCTCAAATGATTGAGCATTTGATCCGTTTGAAGTTTGAATTGTTGTTTGTAATCCGTCTAATGAAGCTTGTAAACTATCTCTAAATGCGTTTGAGAATGTTGATCCTGGTTCTTCGTATATTACTGTATTTTCACCTTTATTAGCATCTTTAAATGCTTTTAATGTAACTTCAAGGTATTTATTTTTACCAAAGAAATCATCATTTAATGAGGTGATGTTTCTTGTAGGGATAATGTAATTCATTTCTTTTTGAATGAAATCTGCTGGAGTTTGAGGTTCTCTCATAGTTTTTTCATCATCACCATCTTTTTTGAATGTGAATTTATCTTTTGAGAATAATCAACTTACAAATAATTTTGTAGCTTTATCACCTTTCTCGTTTGAGTGAATCCCCATAATTGATGGACCTTGTGAATAAACTACTTTTTTAGGATCAGTTTTTTCTCATTTTGTAGGTGCGATTAATGGTAGTAATTCACTTTCTTCTAAAAGACTTGATAATTCTGTTTTATTTGAAACAAATCCAAGTTTTGCAATTTCAGCATCAAATCCTGCAGCAAGTTTTCTACTTTTGCTACTGTATTTACCTGTATAAGCATTAGCAAATACAAATGAAACATATTTATCTCTTTTATTTGCATCTAAATCAGCGCTATAAAGATATCCACCAAAGTTGTTTGATTCTTTAGCTTTAGCTACTAATTTATCAATATATGTTTTTTGTTCCGCTGAAGCTTTGCTAATGTTAAATAATAACATTATTCCATCTTGTAAGTTCATTGCTTTTGTTAATAAAGCATCATCTTCTGCACTTGCAGATTTATATTGGTGTCCTGAGAAGTATTTTTGTTGATTTGCTGTTGTAGAGTAATCAAATGTTGATTTATAGATAGGATTTTCATATCTTGATATAAATCCTAAAACATCACCTGAAGTAATTAAATCTTTGAATTTTTTATATGTTTTTGATTTACCATTAACTTCTTCTGATAGTTTTTCCATTGAAACTATAAATTTACTATTATTTGATTCGAAATCGTTATCAATGGTGAATAATTTAGAAATTGAAGAATATCCTTCAACACTTTTGTTTAATTCAATGGTTGATGTTCCTTTTGTTACAAAGTTATGGTTATACCCTGCTGATGAACCAATTGAAAACGCATATTTATGTTTTGTTTGGTCATTTGAAGCAAATTGTCCACCAGTTAATAATTTAAGTCCTCCTGATTTTGCCGCTTCAGAAATTGCATCATAAATTATTTTAGCTTCTCTATATGTTTCAGTTTGTGGGCTGTGAATTGATGAGAATGAAATACTTACTTTACCATCAACTGTTGAAGGAGTAATTATCATTTTGCTATTATCAGCACCTAATTTTGCATATAGTGCTTGCACAAATAATGCTACTGGTCCATCAATTCCAAAAGCTCTAATTTCTGAAGCTACAGGATTCCCATTATTGTATGCTCCTACAAATGATTTTTGAATTTTAGTTGCAAATTCAAGTAAATCTTTGTAATTTTCAAAAATAGATTTTGAAATTACATAATCTTTAAATTGATTATTTGCTTCAGAAGTTGCTGCACCTCATAATTCAGTTACTTTTGCAAGGTCGCTATCATTATTGTTTGCTCTTTCTAATTCTTCAAAAAACTTTGTTGATTCTTCATCAGTTGCTTTAGTTGCTCCGTGTTCTACTGCAACTTTAATAATATAGTGTAAAACGGGTCCATTAATTGATAAAACGTTTGTTGATTTTAATAAAGGTAAGATATATGATGATGCATTATTAATATTTTCTGTTTGTGAATTGATTTTTGTAAATCCTGGAACGAATCTTGTTAAGTCAGTGTTTAAACTTGGTTCTTCTGAGTTGAAACTAATTCCCATATTATAACTAGCTAAATTAGCTGCTACTGGTGCATAGTTAATTATTAAATTATAGAATGAATTTTTATTTTTAGCTGTAAGGTCGTTATTAACTTTAGTAGCTCCTGTTGGGTATCCTGAACCTAAATTTTTTAGTTCAACAGGCATAAACCCTTCTTTGTCTTTTTGGGTTTCATTATATGTATTAATTAATGCTGTTAAAGCTTTTCCTTGTGTTCCACCTTCTGAGAATGTGTGACCTATCTTAATAGAATTTGATTCATCTTGATCGAATTTTTTTGCATCTGCACTAGGGTTTGGTCCAACAAATGAGTTGTTAATTCTCTCTGTTTCACTACTTCCGTATGCTTCGATAGAAGCTTCACTATCTCCATCATTAACTTTTGATTCACCATCTCCCGGGGTTTCTGATCCTGGATTTTGTGTACCTGGGTTTTGTGTCCCTGGGTTTTGTGTCCCCGGATTTTCTGATCCTGGGGTTTCTGTTCCTGGAGCTTTATTTCCTGGATTTTCTGATCCTGGGGTTTCTGTTCCTGGAGCTTTATTTCCTGGATTTTATGTGCTTGGATTTTCAGTACCTGGAGCTTTATTTCCTGGATTATTTTTTTGATCTTTTGAACCACAAGCAACAGCTGCTAATGATGATGCTACTGTTGTCATTCCTGCTAATGCTAGTAAAATGTTTTTAAACTTCATAATTTCTCCTATTTTGATAAAAATTCTGCTTAAATATCTAAATAATGCATTAAATTAAATACATTTTAATGCTAAGATTCAACTTTTATACTATAAAATTATATATTTTTTTTAATTTAATAATAAATATTGCTATCTAATTTTCATTAAATCGCTTAAAAATAGAAAAACAAGGCACACTTACCTTGTTTTAATAATTATTATTCGCACGATTATAGTTTTCTTGATTTTTTGCATAGTATGCATTAAAAAGTTCGGTGTATGAAAAACCAAGGATCTTAAAAGTTCCCAAAGCAATTTCAAACACATTAGTTATAGTTTCTTTATTTATATTTTTCATCATATTAACAATTGAAATGAATAATTCTCTAAGTTGTTGATTAATGTCAGTAAAAACTATCTTAGGTGTAATTTCGCTACTTACACCATAAGAATTACTAAAATTCACCAAAAAGTGTAAAAGATCAACAAACTCTTCTTTAATTTTAGAATTTGAAATATTTTTATTTTCTTTTCAATATTTAAAACTTTGTACTTCATTAACGAATTCAGCAGCTTCTACAATTAAAGCTAATTGTTTTTGTACTTCTAAGTCTTTTTCACTTAAACTAGGGTTAATTTTCTTTCTTTTTTCTGCAATTGTAATATCTAATTTTCTTTGCATTTCAAATATTTCAGCTAAATTCATATGTATATTATAGTAATAATTCACCATTATAAAAACAATTATTTTAAATAATCTTATTTATTAAAAAATAATGCAAAATAATCAAATTTATATATTGCTATTTCTTTATAATAATTGTAATTATTAACTAAGATAAATCATTTTAAAATTTAAAACGATTAAAAAATGGATTAAATATGAATCAAAAATATTATGTACATTTAGCTAAGAAACATTTTGCAGAATTAGTGTTTAATACTGCGTATATTGAAGGTGTTGATGTCACTTTATCTCAAACACAAACCATTATAGATCAAGGTAGTGTTGAAAACGTTAGCAATTCAGACATTCAAACTGTTTTAAACCTTAAAGACGCTTGAAAATATATGATCAAAAACGTAGATCAAGATTTAACTTTGGAATATATTTGCAAAATTAATCAATTTGTTTCAAGAAACGAGAGTTTAGATTGAGGTGTTTTAAGATACGGAAACATAGGAATTAGTGGCACAAATTATAAACCCAATATCCCTAATAAAGAAGATGTGATAAATCAAATTGACAAATTAAACCAAATACCTGATCAAAAACTTAAAGCACTAAAATTCTTTGGTTATATTGTGAGAAATCAATTATTTTGAGACGGTAATAAAAGAACCGCAACAATTATTGCAGCTAAAGTATTAATCCAAAATGGTTTAGGAATATTAACTATAGGTAAATCTAATGCATTGAATTTCAATGAATCATTATTAAATTACTATAATACCAATGATGATTCAATGCTATTAGAATGTTTAAACAACTGCATTAAAACAGAATAAAAAATAGATAGAGTTTTTTACTCTATCTATTTTAATTAAGTTTAAATATTATTAATTATAGTAATTCAATACCTTTTTTAAATACTTCTTTGCGATATTTTTCAGGTCAATAACTTGCTTGAACTTCACCAATATGTGCTTTTTCTAATAAGAACATACTTAAACGACTTTGACCAATTCCTCCACCAATAGTTAAAGGTAGTTTGTTTTTAATAACAGCTTTATGATATGGAGAAATATTAGCTACTTGTTCTTTGGTTAATCCACTTTGTTTCACAATTGAAACATCATTTACTCTAATTCCCATTGATGATAATTCAATTGCTTGATTTAATACATTAGAATAAACAATTAAATCACCATTTAATTTTCAATCATCATAGTCAAAAGCTCTTAAAGAATGAATAATATTTGATTCTAAAGGATAACCGATTTTATAAATAAAAACTGTTCCTTTTTCTTTTGCTATTGCTGTTTCACGGTCTTTAACACTTAATTCTGGAAATCTATTTTCTAAATCTTGAGCACTAATAAAATACACTTCTTTAGCTAAGTCATTAGTTAAAACAGGAAACATTTTAACTAATTTTTCTTTAGTGGTATAGATCGCATCATAAATTTGATTTACTGTTAATTTTAAAAAGTCTAAATTTCTATCTTTTTCTAAAATAACTTTTTCTCAATCTCATTGATCAACATAATATGAATGTAATTCATCTAATTCTTCTTCACGTCTAACTGCATTCATATCAGTATATAAACCTTCATATGGTGCAAAATGATATTGCATTAAAGCGTGTCTTTTTCATTTAGCTAATGAATGTACCACTTCTAATCTGGTTTTACTATCTCTTGGTAAAAATCATACAGGTTCTTCACCGTTTAATCCATCGTTTAACCCTGATTCTTTAGATACAAATAAAGGTGCTGTAGCACGAGTTAAATTTAAATTTTTCTTAAGTTCTTCTTGAAAAATTTTCTTTAAATCTTGAATTGCACTTTGTGTTTGTCTAATACTTAATTTTGGTATATACATAATTCTCCTTTGTTTAATATAAAAAAATTGTACTATTTTTTGTATTAAACAAAATTTATATATTAATTAGATTTATTAACTTATATAATTGATTTATGAATCAACAAACTAGCAAATATTCACGAAAAAGAATTAAAAATAATGTTTTAATATTTGGTTTTTTACACAAAATAACTTCTGCTAAAGGAAGATTATTAACTATTACCATTATTGGAATTATAATGGGATTATTTGGGGTTTTATTACTTCAAAATACTGGATTATATGCTTTAGGTTTAGAATCATTTGGCCAAGGATTAGGTAATTTGGCTTATTATTTAATTCAAGATAAAAGAATTGCTTACATAGTTTTTAACTTATGCTTTTGATTAATTTATTTTATTTTAAATATTCCTTTATTAATCTTATCTTGAAAGAAAATATCCAAAACTTTTACTTGATATACATGTTATTATTTATTAATTTTTACTGTTGCAGGAATTAGTTTTGGTTTTGTTCCTTCAATTAATAAAGTCTATTTATTTAGTGATTTATTACATAATACACCTGCTATTTTTCAAAAAGATAGTGTAAGAATCATTTTATGAAACTATGATAAAGATAGTTTTAAACATATTGCGGTGTTTCTTTATTCAATTTGTTGAGGATTACTTCAAGGATTAGCTGCAGTTAGTGTGATTATCCTTGCAGGATCTACTGGTGGATTTGATATTTTAGGTATGTATATTGCTAAAGTTAAATTAAGAGATATCGGGTCTATTTTCTTTATTTTAAATATTTTAACTTTAACTTTTGCTAATATCATTGGTACTTTTTTACCTGCTTCATTATCAATTAAGCACGGAATGGTAGATCATAATTTTTTAGAACTTAATAAGCCTTTTAGTGCTAACATATTTTTTAGTCCTAACTTTGTTTCAGGATTTTTTATGTTGCTTATGCATGCTTTTATTGTTAATTTTGCTTATCCTAAGTATAAATTAGTTCAAATTCAAATCTTTTGTACTAGACCATTTGAATTAATCAACATCATTAATGAAAAATCTCAAAGACAATTTACTTTCTCAGTAATAGAAGTATGAGGAGCTTATTCAAGAAAGAAACAATTTATGATCACAACTAATGCTCAATATTTTGATATTGCTTATTTATTTGAATTAGTAAGAAAAATTGAACCACAATTATTTATGAGTTTAATTGATATTAAAAAAGGTGATGGATATATGTTTGTTGAAGAATAAATATAACTTAAATCAAACACATTTGTGTTTGATTTTTTTATTTAGTAAAACAAAAGTAGTAGAATACTTTAAATCATAAATTAATTAACTCACAAAAGAATATAATTAAATTAGAGGAAACTATGAAAACAAAAACTAAAAAAATATTAATTACAGGTGCTACTTTGATACCTATTATAGGTTTTGGTGTAGTTAGTTGTGCTAAAACCAAATCAAATAACAACTACAATCAAGCAAAAGACACTTTAGATAAATTAAAACAATTAGAATCTAAGATTTCTAATCAACCAGAATTTAACGATATCAAACAAGAAATTAATCATTTTATTGAAACTAATTATTTTAATGAAAATACTCAAGATGATAAACTAGTTTCAATAATTAGTCAAATGAAACATTTATATCAAAAATTAGAATTGAAAATGAAACAAAATGAGACAAATGTCGATCCTAATCAAGCTTTAAAAGAACAATTAAAAAATCAAATCCAAACCAAATTACAAGAATTACAACAATTAAAAACTACAAAAAAGATTACTAATGATAGTAATTTAGATTCATTACTTAATACCCAATATTCTAATGATGATGTAGCAAAATTACAAGAATTATTAAATAATATTAATTCTAAAATTACAGAGTTGAATAATATAACCGTTCCAAAAAACCCTGATACTAAATTACCAGAAAAAAACAAAGATAAAGAGCCTTCAAATACTAGTTCAACTGAAACATTAATTGCAGAAAAATCTAATGAAATCAAAACATTCATTAATGGTTTAGATACCTTAGCATCAACATCAAATGATACGATTAAAAGTGGTTTAGAGCATGTTAAAAAGAACACTCAAGAACAAGCAGATGCTTTAGAATATCGAACTACATTTTTAAAAAATACAAATCAATATGATGATTATGCTCAAAAACAACTTCTTAATGATTACCAAGTAACTTTAGATGATGCTAAAACTAAAAAGAATTTAGTTTTAAGTAAAAATGATGCTGGTAATGCACCATTAAATCCAAATAAAAAATACTATAGATATGATAATGAACAAGATATTAAAGATTTAATGGATATGTTTGACACTATTGTTAAAGAACAACAAATAGGAACTATTTCATTTGGTGATGTTCAAATTGAAGCTCAAGCAATGTCAAAAGCTTACTATCGTTGAATTAGAGAAAGATGGAGAGATTATCCTTGATTAGGATTTAATAATGGAGTATTTTTCTTCCGTATTAAGGGTAATGAAAACCTTACATTCCCTAATGATGTAGAACATGTATTAAATAAAACTTATTATGTTGAATCAATAGTTAATGGTATTTATGCAAGCGATTGACTTTCAGATAATCAATATCGTGATAATTTTAAATACATTATTAACGAAGTTAATAGCTTGATTAAAGATGGAATGAGCGATTTAGAAAAAGCTGCAGCTTTATACTGATATGTTTTAGAAAAATCTGGTTATGACTATAAATTCTCAAATCCTGCAAGATCTTACTTTAATAATGGTGGAGTTTGTGCTGATTTTGGTTCATTTTATGCTTTTATTTTAAATATGGTAGGAATTGAAGCTTTACCACATAACACTGGAAGTATTGATGGAATTGATTACAATAAATTAATTGAAGCTAATTTAACTAAAGATACTGGTCAAGAACTTCATGAATTAGTATGAATGAGATTAAAAAATCCTGATAATGGTAAATACTACTGATTTAGAAGTGATCCTACTTGAGGTGATAGTATGGATGACAAATGAGATAAAGATCCTCATGCTAAAACTGGTATTGGTTGAAATATGGATCAATTTATTTCACCTTTGGGATTATCTGCTTGAAAACCTTTTAGTAATGAAGATGGTGATAGAACTCAATTTGATTACAATAACTTTTGAGGTTTACCTTTAAGAGAACATATAATACCTAACGCTGAAACTCCAGGTTACTATTCAACACGTGATGAATTTGTATTTAAACATAATTTATTCCAAGATGAAGTTAAACCTGGACAAAAAATATCTAAACCATTTTTCTATGATGGTAAATGATTCTATATGCAAAAAAACTTTGATGAAAAAGATTTAAGAGTTAAACCAACTTTTTCATTTAGATATAGAAACTTCTTAAATGATACAAGTAAAGATGTCTTTAGTTCAACTGATCCTGCAGCTAAAAAAATAGCTGATGCTTTAATGAGTTTTAAAAGTGAATTATTAGGTAATAGTCAATATTCATATCCTTTAACTTTTGAAAGAAATAACAAAGTTATCTTTGTTATTAAAAACTTTAACTATTTAGAAAATCATAAACAAAATAAACCATCACAATTAGTAATTCTAGATTTAGATACTTTACAAACTCAAACAGTTACTTTACCTTTAGTAGGTCCTGATAGAACTAGTCAAAGATGAGTTGAAAACTTCTACTTTGATGCAGAAGGCAATTTATTTGTTAAGTTTAACAAAGAAGATATATTTGATGGAAATGTCTATCCAAGACACTTTAAGGTAGATATTCCTGATAGTTTAAAACATTATTTAGCTTCTACTGCTCCTTCAAAAGCTGAAGCGTTAAATTGAATTAATAGAGTTAGAGATTATTCATCAATTTATCTTGAAGATGGTTCAATTGGTAATTTACCTAAAATAACCAATAATCATTCATTAAAACAAGAATTATTAAATAATTTTAACACTATTAAAACATCAATTGAAAATAATACAGATACCAATTATGCAGCTATAATTACCAAAATTAAAGATTTATACAATACTTTCTTAAGTCATAAAATAATGTCTAAAAATCCTTTATTTATTGAAAAACAATTAAATGAATATTATGAATTTTCAAAATCTAAATATGAAGGAGAATCATTTAGAGGATTAACTAACTTCAATGTTATTCAAGATCCAGATGATATTTTTTCAAGAAATGAAGCTATTTTATATGATGTATATTACTCAACTACAAAAGATGGTAATTATACAAAAATTAAATCAAATGCATATATAGATAATTTAACTATCTCAAAACAAGAGCAACCAAATCTTGAAGGATATTACTATGTTATTGCTCATGATATCAATGATCCTAATAGAACTGTAAAATCTGATATAACACATGTGGTATATGTAATAAATAATAAAAATCATAAAGAAGAATATGCTTTACACCCAAATTTAAGTGGGTTAAAAGTTGGGTTTAACTGAGGAACAACTGTCCAAACATCAAATATTCAACTTAATGTTATTCCTGGAGTTGAACAAATTAACAACCAAAAAATGTCACACTTATACTTCCATTGATTCCAATTAACATTGCAAATTCCAGGATTTGCATTAAACCTTAAAAACTTCTCTAATGCAAGTTTTAAAGTTTACTTTATTCCATTTAATGATATCAATGCTAAAAAAGTTGTTTGACAAAAAGATTTAACAGCTAATGATTATTATTTTAGGGATACTAATATTGATATAAGTGCTAAAGAACCAGGAATTTATTATTCTGAAGTTTCTTATACATATAACAATCAAAATTACAAAGCATTTTCAGAAATTAGTACTATCTTTGGTAGTTTAGATAACTATAAAGAAACATTAGTTAAATTCTTTAACGATATGAACCTTGCTCATAAAAGTTATAATGATTAAATACAAAAGACCTAGTTTACTAGGTCTTTTTTGTGCTTAATTAAGCTTAATATCATATAGCTAACTCATACATTTCCCACTTTATACCTAAAATAAAAATTTATTTTAATTTTAATTGCTCCCACTAGTCAAGAAATAAGATAATATCTAAATATTGATATGGAAATATATGCTTAAAATAATATAATTAAATTAGAGGTAAATATGAAGTCAAAAACCAAAAAAATAATCATTACTAATGCTACATTGATTCCAATGATTGGATTTAGTGTAATTAGTTGTGCTAATAATAAATCTGATAACAGTTATAATCAAGCAAAAAATATGCTTGCTAAGCTAGAACAAATTAAAAAAACTATACCTAGTGATGCAAAATTTGATGCTATTAGGCAAGAAATTAATATTTTTATTTCAAATAATTATTTCAATGAAAATACTCAAAAAGAGAAATTAGTTTCTTTAGTTAATCAAATGAATACTCTATATCACAAAGTCCAGAGTATGATGAGCAGCAAAAACAATAATCAAGAAGAATATAAAGCTCAATTATTAGTTTTAAAAAATATAACTAATAATCATAGATATAGTAATTTAAATAATCAAATTAATGATTTTATTAATGACTATCAAAATAAAGAATTAAATCAAATTAAAGCTTTTGTTGATGATATAAATTCAAGATTTAATACCTTAAGTATTAATATCAAACAAAAAGAAAATGAATTTAACAACACAATTCAAGAATTAAAAAGCTTACTAGCTCAAGTTAATAAAGAACTAAATGAAGAACAAAGTAATCTAATCAACACTAATATAAATGATTTAAATTTTGATGAATTAACTATGTTAATTCAAAAAGTACAAAGTGAAAAACAAAAAATTCAAACTGAAATCAATGCTATTGATAATAACGAAACTTTAAGATTTGCAAAACTTGAACAAACTAAAACTACAAGAACAAACTTAGAAAGCTTATCAAATTCATTAACTTCAGCTCAATATCAATCATTAAAAAATAAAATAACTACATTTTTAGCTGATTCAAACAATTTAATTAATGATAATTTAACAATTAATCAACTTGAATCACTTATTTCCAAATATTCTAACTTCTATAATGAATGTTCTAGAGAAAAAGAATCAATTGAAAACGCACATACTGCTGAACAAAATCTAAAAGCTAATTTAAAAAGAGAAATAAAAACTTTTTTAACAACAATTGATCAACATAAATTTGCTACCTTATATCAAAAGGTTAATAATTTTGTTTCTCAATCTCTTGAATCTCAAACTTCTAGTCAAATACAATCATTTTTAACAACTGTTAAAAATGAAAAAAGAGATTTAGAAGCTAGATTATCAACCAAAGTACAACAAGTTCAAACTAAATTACAAGAATTAAAAAGAAAAATTAATGAGAAAAATGTTACTGTAGATGCAACTTTAAGCGATCTTATTAATACAGTATTATCAAATAAAAATTCCAATGAACTTGATTCTTTATTATTAAGAATTAATCAAAAAATTCAAGAAGTTAATAATATTATTGTACAACCAACAACACCACCTTCTAATAATGGAGAAGTTGATAATAATGAAAATAGAACAGATACTCCTGTTACAGAACCTAAAAGACCTACTGAACCTGTACAACCTGATCCAGTAGTACCTACTAGACCAGAAAATCCTACTGATCGTGTTGAACGAGAACCTGAACCTATAATGCCGCCAACTATAAATCCAGTTGATCCAGTTAGACCTGAACCTATAATACCACCAACAACAGTACATCCCGTTGAACCTCAGCCAGTTCAACCAACTCATCCAACTCAACCTGAAACACCAGTTGCTCCAGGTAATACAACTGCATTAATTGAAGAAAAATCAAGAGAAATTAATACTTTTAGAGATACTTTAGCAACCGCTCCAAATAATGATGCAGAAATTCAAAAATGATTTGATCACGTTAAAAAGAATTTAGATGAACAAGTTGAAGGATTAAAATATAAAACTCAACGTTTAATTAGTGAAGGTGCATATGATGAATATGCTAAGAAAACTATGCTAGATGACTATAAAGTTATTTTAGAAGATGCTAAGATCAAGAAACAATTAGTATTAAGTAAAAAAGATGCTGGTAATGCACCTTTAGATCCAACTAAAAAACTTTATAGTTATGATAGCGAAGAAGATATTAAAGCTTTAATGGATATGATGGACAAAATTGTTCTAAACCAACAAATAGGAACTATTTCATTTGGTGATGTTCAAATTGAAGCTCAAGCAATGTCTAAAGCTTACTACCGTTGAATTAGAGAAAGATGAAGAGATTATCCTTGATTAGGATTTAATAATGGAGTATTTTTCTTCCGTCTTAAAGATAACCCAAATCTTACATTTCCTAACACTGAAGATAATGTATTGAAAAAAACTTATTATGTTGAGTCAATAGTAAATGGTATTTATGCAAGTGATTGACTTTCAGATAACCAATATAGAGATAATTTCAAATATATTATTGACGAAGTAACTAGTTTAATTAAAGAAGGAATGACTGATTTAGAAAAAGCTGCAGCTTTATACTGATACGTTCTAGAAAAATCAGGTTATGACTATAAATTCTCTAATCCTGCTAGATCTTACTTTAATAATGGTGGAGTTTGTGCTGATTTTGGTTCATTTTATGCTTTTATTTTAAATATGGTTGGAATAGAAGCTTTACCACATAATGCAGGAAGTCTTGATAGTGAAGATTATGCAAAACTAGTTGAAGCTAGATTAACCAATGACAGAGGTCAAGAGCTTCATGAATTGGTATGAATGAGATTAAAAAATCCTGAAGATGATAAATACTACTGATTCAGAAGTGATCCCACTTGAGGAGATAGTAGCAAAGGCGATAGATGAGATAAAGACCCACATGCCAAAGGTGGAATTGGCTGAAATATGGATCAATTCATTGCACCATTAGGTTTATCACCTTGAAAACCATTTAGTAATCAAGATGGCGATAGAACACAGTTTGATTATAATAACCTTTGAGGATTACCTTTAAGAGAACATATTCTTGAAAATGCTGAAACTCCTGGCTACTACAAAACTTATGATGAAAAATTTGTATTCTATAGAAATCTATTCCGTGAAAAATTAAAAGAGGGAACAGGTTATAAAATTTCAAAACCATTCTTCTTAGATGGATATTGATTCTTTATAGAAAAAACACCAGCTGGTCAATTTACATTTAAATATAGAAAATTTTTAAACGACACAAGCCACAACCTTTTCCAACCAGATCAATATGAAGATGTACCACAAGTTGCTAAAAATTTAAAACAAGCACTAGAGCCATACAAAAATGAATTATTACAAAATAGTAGATATTCATCTCCTTTATCTTTCGAAAGAAATAATAAAGTTATGTTCGTGCTTAACAACTATAATGATGTAGATTATAACGAAACATTAAAGAACGGTCACTCAACTATCTTATTTATTGACCTTGATGATTTAACAAATGTTAAAAAAATTGAACTACCTGTAGTTGCACCTGATAGAAAAGGTAGAAGACACGTGGATAACTTCTATTTTGATGCAAAAGGTGATGTATTTGTTAAATTCAAACACGAAGGTGGTAAAGATGATTCTAATGTTTACCCAAGACACTATAAACTTGAAATTAATGATGATTTAAGAAGTTTCTTAACAAAAGTGACACCTACAAAAACTGAGGCTTTAAATTGAGCAGAAAGAATAAGAGATTATGTTTCTATTTATCTTGAAGATGGAAGCATAGGAAATATGCCTAAACCAGTTAATGGTAAATCTTTAAAACAAGAATTATTAAAAAATATTAAAGATATTAAGACATCTATAGAGAATGAAACTTCACCACAAAATTATCAACAATTGATTGATAAAATGAAGAGTTTATATAATGCATTCATGCAAAATAAAATCACTTCTAAAAATCAATTATTTGTTTCTAAACAATTAAATGAATATTATCAATTCCCTGCTAAAAAATGAGGAAATGATGAATTTAGAGGTTTCTTAGATTTTAGAGTTATTCAAAATGCTGATGATATTTTCACAAGAAACGAATACGTTCTTTATGATATTTATTACTCACAAACCAAAAATGGAGATTTCAAAAAAATTAAATCAGATGCGTATGCAGATAATTTAACTCTTACTAAACAAGAACATAGTAATTTACAAGGATATTACTACATTATTGCTCATGATCTAAATGATTCAAGTAAAACCGTACAATCTAATACCACATATATTGAAGTTGTTGATCAAGAATACTCTCAACATCCTAATTTAGGTGGGTTAAAAGTTGGATTTAACGATGGATTTACAGTTCAAAACTCTAACATCCAACTTAATGTTATTCCTGGAGTTGAGCAAATTAATAATCAAAAAGTATCCCACTTATACTTTAATTGATTTAAATTAACTCTTAAAATTCCTGGAGCAGCAATTAATTTACCTAATTTCTCAAACGCTAGTTATAAAGTTTACTTTATACCATTTGATAATGTAAATCAAAAAGAAGTTGTGTTTACAAAACAATTAACACCAACTGAAACATGATTTAAAGAACAATCAATTAATATAAGTGCTTCTAAACCTGGTATTTACTATGCTGAATTAGTTTATACCTACAATGGAACCACTTATAAAGCATTCTCTGAAGTAAGTACAATCTTTAGTCAATTAGAAGGATTTAAAGACACCTTAATTAAATTCTTTAAAGATATGAAAGATGCTAACAAAAGTTATAATAGTTAAAACAAAAGACCTAGTTTAAAACTAGGTCTTTTTCTTATGCTAAAGGATCTCAAGGCTCTAATAATACTACAGGATTTGATTCATCTAAATATTTATTATCTAAATATTTAGCATCAACAATTGCTGAAAAGTTATATTCATCAAATCACTGATCTGACATTGAAAAAATTCCATCTTTTCCACAATCTTTTCCTCAAGAGTTTTCTACTTTTCAAGTAATTGGATTGCCTTGTTCATCTAAATTAACTCCTACAAATGCCATTGCATGAGTTAATGTGGAGTTATAAAAGTTGATACGATCAACTTTGGTTAATCTTTCTTGAAGATTAAAAGCATTGTCATATTGATAAAGATTAACATCCATAATACCAGTAGCATTATCTTTAAAAGGATCTACATCACAACCAAATCAAACTACATTACCATCTTTTAATGAGTTAATAATTGCAGTTTTAATATCTTTAAGATCAACATTAATCATTTTAACTTCTTGATCTTCGTAAACACTTTTTTGGTATTTTAAAGTATATTTAGCTCCTAAAGGATAGATGTTTCTTGGGTCGTGAATAATATCAACTTTATCATTAAATTCTGATCCTACATATTGATTAAAGAATTCACTAGGAGTAATATTGGCTATCTTTTGATATTTGTCGTCTTTATCATGATATTCATAACTAAATGATTTAGGTGGTACACCTAAACATTTAGCAACTATATCATAAACACTGGTTAAAGCTTGCTCTTTAATTGCTTGTACATCTTTGGGATTGTTTCTCATTGCTTTAACTGCTTTTAATAATTCTAAGCTAATTAAATGGTTCATTTCAGTAGTATTACCTGAATGGAAAGTTTCTTCCATAATACTTTTTGGTACTGCACCATATTTTTTAATTAAACCATTAAATCATTCATAATATCCACCATCAGGTGCAGGATGAGTGATAAATGAATGAACTAATCTATCATTTAGAGGTTTATCTAAATGATTAGACATATTATTTAAAAATGAATTAGCTTTTTCTAATTTATCATAAAAAGCTAAATAGTTTTGAGAAAACTCAAACTCTTTAACGTTTAATTTTTCCATTGCTCTAACTCTTGCCATATTTAATGAAGCAAAAATTCAACATCTACCACTATTTTTTTGACTAGTGATGTTTCCTTTTTTAGTTTCAACATTAAATACATAGTTATGTTTAGCTTTGGTAGCATTATCAAAAACTGTGTTTCTAATTCCATTTTTAATTACACTATTTTGAATTAAAGAATTAGAATTATTAGTTTGATAATTCTCTTGTAATTTGTTTAATAATTCGTTGGTAAGTTTCATCTTATTTCCTATTCTAATCCGTTTTTGTTTTTAAACTGTAATTTAATTGGACAACCTTTGAAATTAAATGATTGTCTAAGTTGATTTTCTAAAAATCTTTCATATGAAAAGTGTAAGAATTTCTTGTTATTAACAAAGAAAGTAAATGTTGGTATCTTTCTTTTTTCTTGTCTTACATAATAAACATTTAATCTACCACCATTATATGGTTGAGCAGGTTGGATTAATTGAGTTTCAATAACTAAGTTTGATAATAATGAAGGTTTAATATCTCTTTCAAGATTATTTCTAACTTCTTTTAAGGTATCAAATAGTTTGTTCATTCTTTGGTTATATTTAGCAGAAATAAATACAAAAGGAACTCAAGGTACAAAGTGGAATTTTCTACGCATTCTTTTTTCATATTCTGCCATTGTATTGGTTTCTTTTTCAACTAAGTCTCATTTATTAATTACCATAATTATTGGTTTTTCATTATCTAATGCATAACCAATAATTCTAGAATCAAAGTGACTAAATTCTTTTTGAGTAGCATCAATCACTATAATTGATAAATCTGCTTCACTTAAAGAATTCATAGCTCTCATAAGTGCATAATGATCAACACTTTCAACCAATTTAGATTTTTTAGTAATTCCTGCAGTGTCAATAATGTTATATTTTTGTCCATCGATTTCAACAATTGAACTAACACTATCTCTAGTGGTTCCTGCAATTTCAGAAACTATAGATCTATTTTCTTTAGCTAAATTATTTAATAATGAAGATTTTCCAGCATTAGGTTTCCCAATAATTGCTAAGTTAAATAAATCTTCTTGTTCTGCATCTTCAAAATCTAAATATTGAACACATTTATCTAAAACTTCCCCAATACCTTCTCCATGAAGAGCTGAAATTGGATAAATATGATCTACTCCTAATTTATATCAAGCATAATCAAATTCTTGATTATTTTCTAATTTGTTAGCTACAGCAATAATAGGTTTATTGCTTTTACGTAAGATATTCATAATGAATAAATCATCATTGGTAATTTCATTTTTACCATCAAATAAGAAGATAATAACATCAGCTTCTTCAATTGCAATTTTAGCTTGAATTTGAATTTGTTCTTGGAAAGGACGATTTTCAATTTCAATCCCTCCAGTATCAATGATTTTTAATTCATGCCCAGTTCACTGAATTTTCTCATATAATCTATCTCTAGTAACTCCTGGTTGATCATGTACTATTGAAACTTTTTTTCCAATTAAACGGTTAAAAAAAGTACTTTTTCCAACATTAGGTTTACCTATAATAGCAATAGTATTACGCATTATCACCTCCTGCTTTTTTAACTAAATTAATAATTTCATCAATTACTTCTTCTTGTGTTAAATTTGTACAATCAATTAAGATAGAATCTTTGGTTTTATGTAACGGGTCTACTTCACGATTCATATCTTGAGCATCACGTTTTTTAACATCATATAAAACTTCTTCATAATTAGTATGACAACCCATTTCATTATTTTGCATTTGTCTTCTGCGTGCTCTTTCTTCAGGTTCAGCTCATAAAAAGATTTTTACTTCAGCATGAGGCATTAGTTTGAAAGTTGTATCTCTTCCATCAATAATAAAACCTTTGTCTTTATTAGTGATATGTTGGACAAAATCTACCACATAGTTTCTAACTTCAGGTATTTTAGCAATTGTTGGGGTAATTTGAGAGATGTATTCTGCTCTAATTTTTTTACTTATATCTTCATTATTTAACAAAATTCGATCATTAGCTTCTAAAGTTATCATATCGTGTCTTAATGATTGAATAATAGCTTGCGAATCATTGCTTTCAATACCTAATTTTAGTGCATTATAAGCAATAGCACGATAAATACTTCCACTATTAATAAAAGTGTAATTTAATCGTGAAGCTATTTCTTTAGCAACAGTGGACTTACCTGCTCCACAAGGTCCATCAATGGCAATATTTACTTTTTTCATATTTTCTCCATTTTCATAATAAAAAAACACCAGACCTATATGTCTAATTTGTTGACAATGACTCTAGTGGTTTTTTCATTTTCTAAAATTCTATTATTATTTTGATTATTTTGGTCAATTAAAGAAAGAAGTCATTCGGCTTCATTTTGTTCAAATTTATAATCGTCCATAAAACAACCTTTATTTTTCAATAATTCGGTCTTTAAAGTATCAAACTCATTGCTAAGTTTGATTAATTCTTGATCTTGATATTGACTAATATCGAAATTAATCCATTTTTTATGTCCAATATTCTCTTCTTGATTAACTTCAATAAAAGAATTAGGAACTAATTTTTTAACAAATTCAATTTCTTTTTGTAGTTCATTATTATTAGCAATTGATATTTCACAAAGCTGATCAAATGACATTTTATTATTTAAAGCTTTCTCACTTTTTTCCATAAAATTATTTTACTTTAAAACTATTATTTATAAAACTTATTTTAATAATATTTGGTGTAAAATTAAATATTTAGTCATTAAATAAAACAATTAATAAAAATAGACAGTTAATAACTGTCTATTAATTTAATTATTAATAATCTTCAGTGAAATCTGAATCAAATTCCGCTGAATCTAAATCAAATTCTTCACTTTCATTTTCATAATATGCTTCATTATTTAGAATATCAAAATCAAGGTTTAAATCATCATCTGAAATAACCATATCAATTGATGGATCGTATTTATCTTTAAAGTATGATTTTGGATCACGGATATCGTATTTTCCTTTTAGTTCATAATTAGAATTAGTTCCTGCAGGAATTTTGTGTCCTAAAATAATGTTTTCTTTAAGACCTTCTAAGTGATCTACTCTTTTACCAATTGATGAGTTAACTAAAATCTTAGCTGTTTCTTGGTATGATGCAGCAGCAAGGAATGAATCAGATAATAAAGGAGTTTGTTTTGCCCCTCTAATTTTTACTTCTCCATAAGCTGGTTTTTTACCTTGAGCTAATAATTTTCCATTTTCTCTTTGGTATACAAAAGTATCCACTAAGCTTCCTGTGAAGAAATGAGAATCTCCAGGATCGGTAATCATAATTTTTGAAAGCATTTGACGGATGATAATTTCAATATATTTATCTGAAATGGTAATACCTTGTAAACGGTAAAGTCTTTGTACTTCTTTTAATAAGTAGTTTTGTACCGCTCTAGTATCAGCAGCTTCAAGTAATTCATTTAAGATAATTGGACCTTCAAAGATTTTTTGACCAGGAACCACAAAATCACCAACTTTAACTCTTAGTTTTTGTGAAACTTTACCACTTTCATAAATAATTTCAGTCATATTATCCATGTTTTTAGTTTCAATTCCAACTAATAATACATCAGTGTCTTTTCCTGATTTATCTTTTGAAGGAGCTATAGAAACAATAGTTCCATAAACTTTAGAAATAACTGCAGGTCTACCTCAAGGGAAATCATAAGCATCGATTAACTCGATCAATCTACCAAATCCACCTGTAATATCTTCTCCACCAGCAACCCCTCCGGTATGGAATGTACGCATGGTAAGCTGAGTTCCAGGTTCCCCGATTGATTGAGCTGCTACTACCCCAACAGCTTCACCAATATTAACGATTCTATTTGAAGCTAAATCTTTTCCATAACAACGTTTACATACTCCGTTTTTAGTATGACAAGATAATACTGAACGAATTTCTACTTTATCTAAACCGTGTTTATTTACTAATAAATCAGCAATTTTAGGAGTAATTAAAGTGTTAGCTTTAACAATAAGGTTATGATCTTTGTCAAAGATATCATTGTTGGTAAATCTACCTTCAATTCTTTCCATTAATGATTCAATAACTGTATCAGTTTTGGTATCTTTAATGTCTTTAACAATAAATCCAAAGTCACTTCCACAATCTTCTTCTCTAACAACAATCCCTTGAGCCACATCAACTAATCTACGAGTTAAGTACCCTGATTTAGCAGTGTTAAGAGCAGTATCTGTAAGTCCTTTTCTGGCCCCGTGGGTTGATGAATAAAACTCATAGGCACTAAGCCCATCAAGGAATGAAGATTTAACAGGAATTTCAACTGTTGATCTAACTACCCGGTCGTTTTCAGCATCGGCTTTAAGAACTTTGGTGTTGTTGTTCATTAAACCACGCATACCAGCAAGCTGGGTAAAGTTAGATGAGTTCCCTCTAGCTCCAGAGGTAAACATCATAAATAATGGGTTATCAATGTCAGTTTTTGTAACTTCTTTAAGATCTTGCTCGATTGAGTCTTTAACTTTAGATCATTTTTGAATTACTAAACTATAACGCTCATCATCAGTTAAAAATCCATCTTCAAAGTATTGTTTTAATTGATCAGTATGGATTTCACCTTCTTTAATTTTCTCTTTAGTTGTATCTAAAGTAGTAATATCGTTCATTGAGATTGTAGTTCCTGAAATAGTTGAGAACTTAAATCCTAAGTTTTTGATTTTATCTAAGATGCTTGCAACATAGTTTGTATATTTAAATCAAACATTGTTTAATACTTTTGTATAGTGACTAATATCTCATCTAAGTCCATTAGGCTGAGATTCTTTTGGCATATTGAAGCTAATTTCTTCAAATTCATCTTTTAAGAAATTATTAATAATATGTGCATGAGAATCAGCGATTAATTCACCTTTGTAATCAATTAATTCTTTACATTCGTTTAATTTATCAGTGTAATTGATTTGGTTAGTATTATTAATAATTGCAGCAATATCTTCCATTGTAACAACTGCTACATATTCTTCATAAACTTTACGGATGATTTTAGCTATATCTTTTTTGGTTAATGCAACATTAACACCCATATTTTCAATAGCTTCTTTGAAGTTAGTTCCATATTCAAAAGTATATCTATCTAAATCATCAGTTGATGTATGAATAGTTTCTTTTTCTATAACTTTTTCACTTCCATCAGGATTTAATTTATATTGTTTTGATACATATTTACCAAAAATAAATTCAAAATCACTTGGGAAAGCTTTATTTAAAATGAACTTACCAACTGTTGAAACAATATAAGGTCTATTAGTGTTTAATGAAATAGATTTTTTATCTAAAGCACTAATTGGTAATACAACTCTTGTATGAAGTGTAATAACATTGTTTTCATACGCTAATAACATATCATCATAAGTTGCATAGAAATTCCCTTCACCTTTAGCATTTTCTTTTTCAATAGTTAAGTAGTATAACCCAAGAATCATATCCTGTGAAGGGTTGATAATAGGTTCCCCATCTTTAGGTCCAAGAATGTTTTTTGAAGCTAACATAAGTTCTTTAGCTTCTCTAACGGCTTGATCAGAAATAGGAACATGGACAGCCATCTGGTCCCCATCGAAGTCAGCGTTAAACGCTGTAGTTACTAATGGGTGAAGTTTAATAGCTTTACCTCTAATTAATACTGGTTGGAATGCTTGGATACTTAAACGGTGCAATGTAGGAGCACGGTTTAATAGTACTGGTCTTCCTTCAATAGCTTTTTCTACATATGGTCAAATAATTGGGTTTAAGTTTTCAATTAATTTTTTAGCAGATTTAACACTAGTAATACTATCTTCACCTTTAATTAATTCTTTAATAATTCAAGGTTCAAATAATTTAGCGGCCATATCTCTAGGAATACCAACTTCATGCATTTTTAAAGTAGGTCCAACAACAATAACACTTCTTCCTGAGTAATCAACACGTTTTCCTAAAAGGTTTTGTCTAAAACGACCTTTTTTACCTGTTAAAGCATCTGAAATAGATTTTAATGGGTGAGCATCTTTCGAAGTAACTGGTGATGGTTTTTTTCTTGCGTTATCAATTAAAGCATCAACAGCTTCTTGGATCATACGGTACTCGTTTTGTTTAATTAACATTGGAGCATCTGATTCATTTCATTTTGATAAACGATTATTTCTAATAATAATTCTACGGTATAACTCATTAACATCACTAGTTGAGTGTCTTCCACCATCTAATTGAACTAAAGGTCTTAAATCAGCTGGAATAACTGGTAAGTTGTAAATTAACATATTAGTTGGTTTTTGACCTGATTTAATGAATGAGTTAATAATAGTTAAACGTTTGTAAAGTTTTTGACGTTCTTGTTCTTTAGAACTTGTTAATCCTTCTTCTGAGTTATTATTGATGTAGTCAATTTCTGCTTGAACTTCAGCAGCTTCTTTTTCTAAATCAATATGAGTTAATAAGTATTCAATTGCTTGAGAACCTGTACCAATTTTAGCTTCAGAATATTCGTGAATAATGTCATTGTATTGATAGAAATCAATCCCAAAGTCTTTTCCGATTTTTGAAACCGCATATTCTCTAAGTTCATTTAAAGCTAATTCAATATCTTCATATTCTTCAGAATCTGGATCATAGTGGTCTAACATTTCAACTAATGCAGCTTCATAAATGGTAGCAGCATCATTAATGTCAATAATTGTATTTTTCTTTAATGATTCTAAGTTTCCACTTTCTAAAACCATATGTGATTTATAGTAAATAAGTTTTTCTAAATCAGCTTTAGTAACTGGTTTATTAGCATCACTAACTCTTAATCCTAATAATTTAGAAATGATTGAGTGATCGATTTTAAAGAATCAAAAGTGAACCACTGGGTTGTGTAATTTAATGTGTCCCATTCTACTTCTACGTGTAATTTTAGGTAAAATTTGTGGTTTATACTTTTCACAAGCAGGAGTTTTTGAACAAATTGAATTTTCGTCACTTTTTTTGTATTTGGTTCCACAAACTGGACATTTGTAGTCAGTTGTTGGACCAAAAATTAATTCATCAAATAAACCATCTTTTTCTGGTTTATATGATTTATAGTTAATGGTTTCAGGTTTAGTAACTTCACCATTTGATCAACTTAAAATATCTTCATCTGTTGCAAGAGAAAGAGTAATTTTATTGATTGCATTATTTAAATCTTTTTCGTTATCAAAATTATTCATAATGTCCTCCATCTCCTTCTAAGTATTGTAATGGTTCATCATCTTCACTATCATCGGCTGAAGATTCTGAAACTTCTAATTTCATTCCTAATCCTTTAAGCTCATAGCTTAAAACGTTAAATGATTCAGGAATACCAGGTTGAGGTAATTCTTTATTAGTTACTAAAGCACTATATAAAGCATTTCTTCCTGCAATATCATCTGATTTATAAGTAAGAATTTCTTGTAGCACATTGGTTGCTCCATAAGATTCAATAGCTCAGGTTTCCATTTCTCCAAATCTTTGTCCCCCGTTTTGAGATTTTCCTCCAAGAGGTTGTTGGGTAATTAATGAATAAGGTCCTACACTACGAGCATGCATTTTGTCATCAACCATGTGGTTAAGTTTAAGCATGTACATAACTCCTACAGAAATAGGTTTATCAAATTTTCTACCTGTGATAGGATCAATTAAAACTTGTTTTCCAGATTTACTTAATCCAGCTTCTTCTAAAGCACCTTCAATGTCAGTTTTCTTAACCCCATCAAATGAAGGAGTTACGAATTTAACACCTAATTTTCTAGCAGCCATACCAAGGTGAAGCTCAAGAACCTGTCCGATGTTCATACGTGAAGGAACCCCTTGAGGGTTAAGCATAATGTCTAATGGTGTTCCATCTTCTAAATATGGCATATCTTCTTCAGGAAGCACAATAGAGATAACCCCTTTGTTTCCATGACGTCCAGCCATCTTATCCCCAACTTTGATTTTACGTTTTTGAGCGATAGAAACTTTAACAATTTTGTCAATCCCTTCTTCTAAAACATCACCTTTTTCTCTTGAAATAACTTCAACATGGATAACAGTACCACTATGTCCATTTTTAACTTTTAATGAAGTATCTTTAACTGATTGAGGTCTTTGTTGTAAGATAGCCATTAAAAGTTTTTCTTCTTGAGAAGGGTTATCTTCACCTTTTGGCGAAACTCTACCAACTAAAATATCTCCAGGAGTAACTTCAGATCCAACTCTAACAATTCCGTTTTCATCTAAGTGTCTAATTGCGTGTTTTGAAACGTTAGGAATATTAGTTGTAAGTTCATCATCTCCAGCTCTTGAACTTCTAAATTGAATAGTTTGTTCTTCAATGTGAATTGATGTATAAACATCATCTTTAACTAAACGTTCATTAATAATAACAGCATCCTCATAGTTATATCCATTTCAAGTAGTAAATCCTACTAAAACGTTTTTACCTAATGCCATTTCTCCATCTTTAAATGAAGATCCATCTACTAATAAATCACCTTTTTCAACCACTTGTCCAACTTTAACAATTGGTTTTTGTTGAATAATGGTTCCTTGGTTACTTCTTTCAAAGTTTCTTAATGAATATTTATCAGTAGTTCCTTTATCATTCTTAATGTGAATTTTGCTTCCATCAACAAAAGTAATGGTTCCAGGATTTTTTGCTACTAAGTTATATGAAGAATATTTAGCAATATCAGCTTCAATACCTGTAGCTACTAAAGGAGCTTCTGCTTCAAGCAATGGAACTGCTTGACGTTGCATGTTTGATCCCATAAGTGCCCGGTTAGCATCGTCGTTTTCTAAGAAAGGAATAGCAGCAGCAGCTACTGAAACAATTTGTTTAGATGAAACCTCAATAAAGTCTACATCTTGTGGTGTTCCAATAATATAGTTATAATCACGTCTAACTGTTAAAGTAGGTGAAATAATTTTGTTTGTATCATCTACTTTAACTGATGATTGAGCAAATGAATAACCAATTTCTTCTGCAGCTGTTAAGTATCTTACATCGTTGTAATCTACAATACCATCATTAACTTTGAAATATGGAGTTTTTAAGAATCCTAGTTCATTAACTTTAGCAAAAGTTGCATAGTTAAGAATAAGTCCGATGTTTGGTCCTTCAGGTGTTTCAATTGGACAAATTCTTCCATAGTGAGTTGAATGAACGTCCCGAACCTCAAATTGAGCTGTATCTCTGTTTAATCCCCCAGGTCCTAATGATGTAACTCTACGTTTATTTGAAACTTCAGCTAATGGGTTAATTTGGTCCATAAATTGTGAAAGTTTTGATGAGTTAAAGAATGTTTTCATTTGGTTAGTAATTAACTTGTTGTTAGTTACGTTTTTAGCTGTAACTTTTTCAGGCTCTTTAGCTCCCATTCTTTCTCTAGTTGTTTTTTCTAATTTAGATAAAGCAACACTTAATTGTCCTTCAAGTAATTCTCCAACTGAAACAATTCTCTTGTTAGTTAATGAATCTGGATCATCATCTTGTCCAATACCTACAGTTAAATTGAAGTAGTAATTAATTGCAGCAATAATATCTGAAATTAATAAATGTGGTTCGATTGATTTTGGATCATTACCAATTACAAGTACTGGTTGTTTTTCTTCATCATCCATTCATTTTTTAGAAGGGAATACTTTAATTTTGATAATTTTGGTTCTTTTGGCAAGGTTTTTATTAGAGTTAATAACTTTGTGATAAACCAATTGTGGATCAATACCTGGAATATTTTCTCTTTCACAAACACCTAATTCAAAATATTCTTGAATTTGTTTTGCTACTTTTAAATCAATAAATTTACCTGCTTGTAATAAAACTTCTCCATCTTTTGAAAGTAAATCTTCTGCTAAATATGTATTAGTAATACGATCAACTAAAGAAAGTTTTTTATTAAGCATGTATCTACCAGTTACTGATAAGTTATAACGTTTTTTATCGAATAAAATACCTGGAATTAATGATCTTTTAGCTTCTTCAGAAACCCTATCACCTTTTCTTAACCCTCTAAAGATTTCTTCTTGACAAGCATCAACGATTTCATCGTGACTTAATTCTTTATTTAAGATTAATTTATCTTTTCTTAAAGTTTCTTCTAATAAATCACCATCTCAGAATAATTCTCTAATGTTATCTGCACTTAAACCAAATGCTCCTAAGAAAGTTGAAAGGTTGATGTTTTTGTTTTTATCAACTTTAACCTTAACTGAGTCAATGTTTGATGAGGTAACTTTATGTGATACTTCTAATCAACTACCAATACGAGGTAAGATTTCTAATTTGTTGAAAAGGTCATCAGATTGTTTATTTCTAACTCCTAATCCAAAGTAAGCCCCAGGAGAACGAATTAACTGTGAAACAATAACTTTTTCACTACCGTTGATGATAAAACTTCCTCCAGAAGTCATATAAGGAATTTCTCCTAATAAAACTTCATCAAGTTTAACTTCCCCAGTTTCTGTAATTTCTCTTTTTAAGGTAATGTAAATTTTTACGCTAAAGTTAATTCCTTTAGCTTTACATTTTTTAATTTCTTCACTTTCGCTAGTTAATTTTTTAAATGGTAATTCAGTTCTTAAAGAACCTTTTACATAGTCTAATCTAACTTGTTTGTTTGCTGCTTCAATTGGATAAACTTCAAGTAAGCATTCTTGAATTTTATTTTTGATAAAAAGTTCAAAACTTTCTTTACTTGTTGCTAAAATATCAAATAGTGATAATGAATGTTTAGTAACAGAGTAATCTCTTCTTTCGGTAATAGGACCGAATTTACGAACTTTATATTTTTTTTGCTCCATAATTTTCCTTTCCAGAATAATATGTTTATAATAAATGCATATACAATTAAAAATATTAAAAAATATTAAATTATATATGCATAATAAGTGTATTTATTTTATCATAAAACTCGTTTTTTATATAGTATAAAAATTAATATTTTTTAAAGGTATATATAAATTAGTTGTGTTAATAACAAAAACAAGAAAAAACCAATAAAAACAACCGTTTTTATTGGTTTTTGTTTTTTATAAGTTTTAATTTAACTTTTGAAAAATATGTAAAAATGGTATTTTTTAGCAATAAAATTCATTGATTAACTACCGCTAAATAAATTAATTCAAACAAAATAAAAAGTAAATAAGCAGGTAAAATCAATGGAATGATTTTACCAAATTGATTTTCTTGTTGATATTTATTAATAATTAAATCTAATCCTGAACCCACAAAAACACTATAGGTCATAGCGTTTCTGAATGAATTTTCAAACTCAAAAAATAGGATAATAAATAGTTTAAAAATAGCTTCTTTTAAGATAAATTTATAGTAAATTATGAAGTTATTTATTCTTTTTCCTTTTAAGAAATCTATTTTTGATTGAGTTAATGAATTAACTAATTCATTTAAATGTTTAGTTATTTTTCTAAAAGAACTAAACGATAAAGCTAAAACTAATGCAAAACTTGTAGAAAATAACGGATTAAGTAGTTTAAAAATTAATATAGTAGGCAACGCTTTTAAAATGCTTAATATTAATTTTCAAAAGATAATATTAAATGGTTTATTTAATTTATTATTCATTACAAAAACATAAATAATAGCACTAAATAACGCAATATAAATAGCACAATATACTTGCATAAAAATAGTAATATAAATTAAATAAATATCAGGATTATTGTTAATAGAACTAAAATCTAAAATAAAAAATCTTTTAAAAAATATTTCTAAAGCCTTAATATTTATATTTGGATTATTGCTATTAATTAAATTTAAAATTAAATCAATTAATAAATAAATTAAAAAAATTGATAACAAAAATATTATTAATATTTTTGTTATTTTTTTAATATTTGGATAAATTGTTTGTTTTTTAGTTTTAATTTGAGCTCCTTTATTTAAATAATTATTAATAAAATAAAGTAATAATTCAAAACTAAAAATAGTAATCATAATATATAAAATACTAATCCCTAAATATTGAAAATCATCATATTGAAAATAAAATCCAATACCATTAATACCAACATAAATTAAAATAGTACTTCATCTTAAATTTGATTCTAAACTATAGAAAAATAGCATAATATAGCGATTAATATTAGGTAAAATAATGGTATTTTTAATACTTTTAACAAATGAATTTCCTAAATATCTAAAGTGTCAATATTTTGTTATGGAGCTTGTATTAATAATATCGTTTAAATTTCTTAAAATAAATAATCAAGTAAATCAAAAATAAATAATAAATGCTTTTAAATGATTATTTACAATAAATCATTTAAAAAATAATAGCATTACAATTACAGGAAAAGCTCTTAATAATAGACTAATAGTTCTTGTAATTCAACTAAGATATGGTTTTTTGAATAAAATACTAGCATTTAAAAACGAAATAAATAGAGCGAAAATAAATGCTACACTAGTAGCTAAAAGAATATTTTTAATACTAGTTCATAGTAATTTCAAGTTAAATAATCATAAATTTTGACCTGGTAGTTCATTATCAAATGAACCAAAACTAAACAACTGCTTAACTTTTAGTCAAAATTCCTTGTAATTACTATCTACTAAGTTAAAAACATTTAATCGATATAAAAAATAAATAAAAATAATAAATAATAACAATATTAAGCTTAATTTAAAAAATTTATTAAATAAAATTCTTTGATAAAAACCGGTTTTAGTCAAAATATTTAATTAAATCCTCTTGATTAAAATCATTTTTATTTATTATTGCTTGAACTTTATTATCTTTAATTGCAACTAATGTATCACAATATTCTAAAGCTAAATTTAAATCATGAATAGCTAAAATTATGTATTTATTTATTTTTAAGGAATTTAATTTTTGCATAACTAAATTAGCATTATTGATATCTAATGCACTAGTTGGTTCATCTAAAATCAAAATATCAAACTGATTAAATAAAGCTTTAATTAAAATAGCTCTTTGTTTTTGACCCTGAGAAAGATCTTTGAATTTTTTAAATGCAAATTCTTTAATATTTAATTCATCTAATAATTCTAATAATTGACCAACTTGTTTTTTAGATAAAATCTTTAATATTTTATAAAAAACATTGTTGTAATTATTAAATGTTAATAATACATTTGAAACTAAATCATATTCTTCAAGCATAAAATCGTCATTAGAAACAACTTGAACTGATTTTAATAACTTATTAATTTGTTTTTTAGAACTCTTTTTAATATTTAAATTATCAAAAAGAATCTCGCCATCTAAAATTAAATTGTGATTATATAAACTTTTTAATAAAGTGGTTTTTCCACAACCACTTTTACCAATTAAACCTATAATTTTACCTTGTTCAATAGTTAAATTCACATCATTTAATACAGCTTTATTTTGATATCCAATAGTTAAATTATTTATTTTGATCATAATGATTGATTAATAACATTTCAAAATTCCTGCTCAGAGTCATTGATTACTTTATAACCATTAAACCCTTGAGTAGGTCCTCAAGGATCATTGATTTGAGTAAAAGCTAATGCAATTGCATCTGCCACTTCTTTTTTTATCCCCTTTGCAAACACACCTACATTATATGGTAATTTATCAGTTACTGTTAAAAAGCTTATTCTTCCAAATTTAGAATCTAATGGATATTTATCAGGATTTTTAACTTTGTTATATCCATAAAATCCTTCGTTTTCAAAGTAAATTTTAACATCACTATTTGGTTCGCTTAATTTTGCTGCAATTGCATCTCCTTGAGCCATTAGTTGTTTTAAAGAGATAAATTGATTAGGAAAATTCTTTTTTAATAATGCTTGAGGAAGTATATATTTACTTCCGCTAGAAGATTTACCTATTCCTAGTTTATAACTAATGAACTTTTTATAATCTTTATTGTTTCAAGCTTCAATAATATCTTTTGTATCTTGCTCATTAGCTAAAATAGTAATTAAACCTCTTTGATAAGGTACGTTTTGATGATCATCATAAGCTCTAGTATAAATAGTGCCATTTCAACCCATACCATTCTCTTTATCATTTCATTGTTCTCTAGGTATTTTAGTAAATACTTGATATTCATTTTTAGCTATATTTTCTAAATCCTTTAAAGTTTGATTACTTGCATTAACATCACCTTTAAATTTTTTAGTTAATGTTTGGAGTTTAATTAATAAACCACTTTGTTTTATTTCTTGTTCTTTAGAATATAAGCTTCCTGTAGATACAAAAGCAAAATCTATTTCACCTTTATTTAGCTTATCTCTAATTGAATCATAATTACTATCACTAGTATTAATAATTTCAATTTTAAATTTTTGACCATTGTTTTTTAATTGATTATTAAGTAATGTGGTTAATTGTTGAGTTAAATCTTTATTTTGATCACCTAAATCTAAATTAAGCTTATATACTTGCTTTTCATTAATGTTGTCGTTTGAATTTTTTGCACAAGAAAAACTAACTACTGATGTAGTTATAATGGTACTTGTTGCTAAAAAATATTTAATAATATTTTTAAATTTCTTCATAAAAATAAAAAAACCTTTCTAAATGAAAGGACAAGAAAAAAATGAACTCGCTACGCTAGTATTAACTAGATCAGCTAATAAGAGTATTTCTCAACTTGAATTTAATTCAAGTACCCCTGTCCTTGATAATATTATAATAAATTTTAGAAATCTTATTAAGCTCTATAAAGAAAAATTACCTAAATTTTATTTTATGTAATAGCTCAAAATAATGAATATTTTAAGTTTATAATATTAATATCATTAATAAGCATATAGGAGGTTATTGTAATGAAAGTTAAAGAATTAGGTCAAGTATGAACACCTAAAAACATAGTTGATAAAATGATTAATTTAATAACAGTAAAATCTCCTAATTTAATACTTGAACCAAGTTCTGGAACAGGTATGTTTTACAATGAATTAATTAAGAAATTTAACAATGTTATTGGTGTTGAAATAGATCCATCAATTGCTCATAAAAACGCTATAATAGCATCATATTTTGATACAAACTATCAACCAGATGTAATAATCGGTAACCCTCCTTATGTGGATTTTAAAAATATACAAAATCTTCCAAAATCTAATTTTTTAATACATAAACCAAATCTTTATTTATTTTTTATTGAAAAAGCACTTAATGACTTAAAACAAAATGGAGAACTTATATTTATAGTTCCATCAGCTGTTTTTACTTCAACAAGTTCTTATAAATTAAACGAAAAAATATATAAAGAATATTCAATAACTTATTTTGAGTTAATTGATGAAAACGTCTGACAAAATGCATCAGTTCCTACTGCAATTATAAAAATAATAAAGACTAAAAATCACATAGATAAAATTAATTATTTTTATTCAAATGGAAAAATTTTGTTTGGTGATAAACCTAAACAAATGGATGGAATAATGATGGTAAAAGTAGGTGGAGCAAGTGGTTTTAATTCATCTTTGAAAAAAGGTGATGTTCCTTTTGTTGTATCTCATACCGAAAGGACTAAACAGTTAAATTATATTGAATACCAACCTAAAGATTGAATAAGAGCTGTACCTAAACCTCCTAAAGATTTTACTTATCAAATTTTTGTAAATTGCAAAACAAGAAATAAAAATCCTTTTTATATTTTAGAAAATGAACCTGCTAATTTTATAAATTATGATGCATCAGTTTTATGTTTATTTGTTAATTTAGATTTAAATGAAACTAAAATGCTTGTTAAGAAATTAAACAATATAAATTGAGAAATGTTAGGAATAAAAAGAAGTGGAAGATTCCACTTCTCACAAAGCATATTGTCAGCTATAGTTTCTAAATAATAAATTTATTTTTTAAAATCAATAAACACATCATGAAATTCATTTAAGATATTTGCTCTTCTTTTTATTGATTCGTATAAATTACCTAATAAAAACTCTTTAGACTCTTCAAAAGTTCTTTCAATTCTTTCGTCATTTTCAGATCATTTACATTGAAATGGTAGATTATTGCCGTTAGGTGTTAATGTCTTTAATCTCTTTAAAGAATTAAATACTATTTTTTGAGTATCAGATTTATCGAAAATAATGAAATAATAGTCTGTATTGTTGCTTTTAATATTGGCTGATAATAATTTGAAATATTCATTTCAATTATTTGGACAATTCTCACTTGTTAATCCTGTAAGAGCAAAAAATAATCCTTCTTTTGAACTAATGTTATCAGCTGATCCTATATTAAAATTAGAAATCTTTATATTGATTGGACAATAGAATGAATTGTCATTATTTTTAATAATAATGTCATATCAATATCTTGCTCTTGGTTGTTCATATATTTTTAACTCTCAATTCTGGAATATTTCTATTTCTTTATATGAACTTAGAATTAAATTGATAATTTCTTTTTCGTTTTGGATTGAATTAACCCTTCCATCAATATCATCTGTTGAAAAATGAAACTTCTTGGTTTTTAAATAATTTATTAGTTTTTCAATAACTAAATCATAATCATTAATGGTGTATTTCTTATTATTCATATAAAAATTATACTATTTTAAATTGCTTAAATATCGCTGTAATAACAGCAATATTTAAGATTATTACATTAATTATTACTGTTAATAGGTAATATTATTAAACAAAAATTTACAATATATTCTTAATATCTAATACACAATTGATAAGGTATTGGTTGAATTTAGTAAAATTATTATATGAAAGCAAGATTTAAAGAAGTACCACTAACGTTAAATTCAGTTGCATTAGGAACAATTGGGCTTGCAGGTGCTGCTGATTTATTAATACAAAAAATTCCTAATTTAAATGAAGTTCAGGCTTTTAGATTCACTTTGTTTGTCTATATTTTTTGTATTGCTCTTGCGTTGTTTTATATGATTATTAACGCTATCAAACACATTTATTACTATAAAAGTGTTAAAGAGAATCTTAAAAAACCCAATACTATTGGCTCATTTGGAATTAATTTTTTATCAACCTTAGCAATTAACAACGGTATTAGTTGAATTATTAATAAATGTGCTAGCGATGAAATTAAACATCAATTATTGTATATACCTAATTTAATAGTAATATTAGTTGTTATTGCACAATTTATTTATTCAATTTACTTCATTAAAAATATTTTAATGAAACCAGCTAATTGACAAGGAGAAGTTTTTACAACCTGATTTGTACCTTTGGTAGGTATATCAATTTGTATTACACATATTCAAAACTTAGGGAATATACTTCCGTTATTATTTTTTCAAATAATATGATTTTGAGCTTTTGCATTCTTTATTTGATTTTTTCCTTTAGTTTTATATAAATTCTTTTTCAAACCTCATCCAAATAGTGCAGATATTCCTTCAATGGCAATATTTGCTTCTCCAGCAAATTTAATGGCATTAGGTTTTTTAGTAGCTTTTGATCCTTCTAGCACAGTTAAAACAGTGTTTAATAACCAAATCTTTTATAATATTATTTCTGTTTATTTATTTTGTTTATCTTCAGTAGGAATAATGATTTATATGGTTATATTGGCTAAAACTTTAAGATTACATAGATTAAAAATGTCTTGAAGTGCTTTAACCTTCCCTGCAAGTATTTCTGCAATAGGTACTTTAAAATTTGCTGATTTATTTTTCCATTCAAGCAATACTAACTTTATAGGAATTAATGAATTCTTTACTGCTGTTGCTGTGGTTTTATTCACTATTTCTTTATGTGTTGTAGCTTTTATTAATATTATTTATTTAGAACTGTTATTTGAAAAGTTAATTTCTAAAAAGAAATTCAAATATTAAAAAAATGATAACTTCAAGTTATCATTTTTTAATAAATTTCTTCTTTGTCAAAATCAATATTTTCTTGATTGGGTTGATGTTTTAATTCATCTAAAAGCACACTATCGCTTTCATTAGTGTTATTATCATCTTCAGTAGAATTTAGTGTTAATAAAATTTCTTTACCTTCAAAAACACTTGTAAATACTTCTAATTCAGTGGTTTGGGTAGTAATAGGATTGACTAAATCTTCAAAATAAATATTTTGAGCTTCATATTTTTCAACATTTAAACTAGTTCATTTTTGGTATTGTTTTAATGATGAATAAATGTAATGATTATCATTGATATAAAAAATATCATCATAAATAAATAATCTTGTATCTTGAGTATCAACATTAGGTATTTTATTACCATCAATTAATTTTTTAACCCAAGGATTTACTGCTCTTTTTAATACTGCTTGAGTTCTTCCACCTTCTAATTGTGAATAATTATCAAAAAAGTGTACTTTATTAAAGTATTTTTTAACTATTCCTAAATGAGTAGTAATAAAAACTAAATCAAAATGATGCTTTTCACTTAGTTTAAATAATATTTTTAAAAAAGCTAATCGCACTTCTTTATTTAATTCATGCTTATCATCTACCACAAAAATAATTTTTATTTTATTTAAAATATCTTTAAATAATTTTAACTTAGTTTTATCAACAAATTGTAATTCGTTGTATGGTTTTAGATAACTACCTAAAGGTAAAGAAATAGTGTTTAAAACTTCAATAAAATTCAATATAGTTACATAACCTTGAATAAACTTAGATTTCTTTTTTGTTCTAATTGAACAAAAATCAGATACTGTATAAACAAAATCACTCATTCATAAAGTATTTGTAAAGAAATCATAATACCTTTGAAGCATAATAAACGCTTGAGATTGATATACTTCATTTTTTTCAGGTAATCTTTCAATAATTTTATTTAAAAATTTCTTTAAATTATGAATTTCTTTTTGAGTGTTTGATAAATTAGTATTAATTCTACTTAATTTCAGTTCTTTAGATTTAGCTATTTTATTAAATAATCTTAATTCAGATTTTTTATTTCAAGCTAATTCAGCATTAGCGTGTTTAATTTTTTGTTGAAATTCACTTGCTAGAACTTGTGATTGATAATTAGGTAATTGCTTAAATTTTTTATGTTTTAATTCTTTAATTTTTTGTTTTAAGCCATTAATAATATTAATATATTTAAGATATTGTTTATGCGAAATACCAACAAATTCAGATATATTAAATTGAAATTCACTATTAATAATTCACTTTAAATGTTTTAATTCTTTAGCTTTGTTTTTATTAAAGAAAATATTGTTATTAATAAATATTTTAATTTTATTGGTCAATTCTCTATTTAAATGAAGTAATTCTTCTTGACCTAAATACATTAATTTATGATAATTTTTCTTTAATAAATGCAGCACTTTTTTCTTGGTAAAAATATCTTTATATATTTCAATAGTATGACTAGGATTGTAAATATTTACTTTTTTAATTTTTAAAATATTAATTTCTTTTTGTGTTTTAGAAATGAAATAATTTAATAATTCTGTGGTTTTAGTTTTAATTTTATTTAAATGCTCTTTATAAAATTTAATTTCAATTTTGTAATCTCTAATTTTTAAATCATTAGCTATTTTTTGTAATGAACTTGAATTAATTGCGTTCATATATTTAAGCTTTAATTCACTGTCAAAAATTAATTTCTTTTGAACATAGCTTGTAGTAGTTTCATAAGTTTCTAATAAATTAGAGTGATTTTTATCTATATCAAGATAAAAATCAATATATGATTTAAATAAATCTTCTTGATAAACTTCTACTATTTCAATTAATCTTTGAAATAGGTCCATTAATCAATTATAATTAACACTATTTTTATTATTTTTAATTTCATTAATTAATAATTTCACACCTTTAATAAAGTTTTTATTAACATCCATAATCACTTGACCATGAGTAGTTAATAAATTAAAAAAAGTATTTTTTAATAATGGTTCAAAATTATTAACTAAAAATTTAGCTTCATTTCTTTTTTTCTTATCAAATCGTTTATCTAAGCAAAATTGATAAATCTCATAAATAGGTAAATCATTATTTTCGTTTTGGATAATATCTTTAAATTTTAAACTGGTAATTTTATTAAAAATAGTATCCTTATCTAAAATAATTTTAGTTTTATTAACATTATCAGAGTTTTCAAAGAAAACTAATGACAAGTTTTTGTTGTACATTAAATTAGCTCAAAAAGTATCAAAATTTAAAAATTTATTATTTTCATTAATGAATAATGCTGTTTTATCATTCTTGTATAAGTGAATTGAAGGAACAGACATAAAAACTTTTTTACCTTCAGATTCTTGTTCAATAAAAAGATTGCTAATTGATAAAATTCTATTTTTATATTCTTGCATTCTCATCCTTAATATGATAAATTCGCATTTTTATTGATTAATTTTGCTACTACTAAATATGAGTAATAAATAACAAAAACATTAAATCATATTTTAATTGGACTAATTAAAATATGTTGTGAAATTCAAGTATATATGTTTGATAAATCACCATTTCCTAAAGTATATAAATCTCCAATAGATAATAAAGGAATATTAATTAATTCTAAAAATGATGAAAAAACAATAATTGGAACAAAAATTTTGTATTTTTTTAATGACATTTTAAATCTAGCTACCACAATAAATATAATCATAGCACCCATACCAGCAGTCATTAATGCTACTAAAGCTCATCTATTTTTTACAATTCCATTGCTAATTCATTCATCTTTAGTTAAATAACCAACATAAATGAAAATAAAGCTAATAACAATTGAAATAAATAAAACACCATTAATTAAATAAATATTAGCTAATAATCTATCTGAACCATTTTCACTAATAAAAGTTTTTTTATTATTTAATGTAATTATTTTTTGAGCGTATTTAACTTCTGCTTTTGTATCTTCTTTGCTTTCAGCGATTCTTAATTTTGAGGCTAATTTATGAATTTTTAAATTAATATTATTAATTCTAAATGTGACAGAAAAAGCATTATTAATAAACTGCATAAAATACATTCCAAAAATACCTGAAACTAAACCATTTATTGCAGTTGCTAAAGAATAAATTGGACTATAACCTACTGGTGGAACGAATAAAAGTGAAATTAAATCACTTATAAATCCAACCAAAAATCCAATTAAAGGACCAAAAATAAACCCGGTAATTTTTACTGGTAATCCAATAAAAGCAAATTTATATGACGAAATATTAACCCAAGGGATAATTTGTGATGAAACAGTAGTGAAAGCTACTGAAATTGCAATTAAAATTGCAACAAAAACCATTTTTCTAATGCTTCATTTAGGAAAAATGCTAAAATCACTCAATTTCGCTTTTTGGATAATTTTATTTATTTTATTCATAATTAAATTTTATTATTAATAATGAAAAACTTAAATAATTCATTAATTATTTATTTGACCCTTGATTTGATTTTTATTAAGATCAATATCAATAATATTTGCTTTTATTATTTGTCCTGGATAATAAGAATCATATATATCATTATCATTTAAATTTAACTTACTAATATGAATAAATAAGGTTTGCTTAATTCCAATATAAACAAAAATTCCAAAATCTGTTACATTTTGCACAGTTCCATCAACAATATCACCAATATTTAAATTATCTATAGTTAAAATAGTATCTTTTAAAATAAATCCAGTTTTATTATTATCAAATATTTTATTAGGATTTTCTAAAGCACTAATAATAAGTTCTATTTCATATTTTCTATCAGGATATTGCTTAAAAATTTCTTGTTTTAAAGCTGAATAATCTTGATTTTTATCATTGATTTTAATCTCATATTGCTCAATTAACTTATTAGCAAAATCATAAGAATCAGGATGAATTGCAGTTTTATCTAAATAATTATCTGAATCAAAAATTCTTAAAAAACCTATAGCTTGCTCATATGCTTTTGGTCCTATTCCTTTAACTTTTAATACTTGTTTACGATTTAAAAAGTTACCATTTTCATTACGATATTCAACAATATTGCTTGCAGTTTTTTCACTTAATCCTGCAATATACACCAAAATATATTTACTAGCACTATTAAGATCAACACCAATTTGATTAACTACTTTTTGAACTTTGAAAGATAAATAACTTTCAAGCTCTTTTGCATTAAGATCATGCTGATATTGTCCTACACCTATAGATTTAGGATCTATTTTAACTAACTCATTTAATGGATCAATAAATTTTCGACCGATATTAATTGCACTTCTTTGTTCAACATCTAAATTCGGAAATTCTTCTATTGCAATTTTAGAAGCAGAATAAACACTAGCTCCAATTTCTGAAACTATAGCATATTTAACACTTAATTTATGTCCTTTAATTACTTTTGCAATAAAAGCTTCAGTTTCTCTTGAAGCTGTTCCATTACCTATGACTATAATTCCAATTTGATACTTCTTAACTAGTTCTATTATTTTTTTACTTGAATTAATATAATCATTTTTAGGATAATTAGGATAAATTTTATCAACAGCTAATAATTGTGATTTATTTGATAAAGCAGCAATTTTACATCCATTAACAAAAGCAGGATCGATAGCTAAAACATTGTATTCTTGCATTGCAGGAGCTTTTAATAAAGTTTCTACTGAATTAGCAAATATATTAATTGCTGATTTTTCTGCTTTAGCAAATAATTCATTAAATATTTCTCTTTCTACGCTTGGTAAAATCAACCTTTTTAAAGCATCATTAATCGCATCTAAAATATTATTTTTATTTTTACGAGTTTTATCAAATATTTTTAATGCCATAGTCACAAAATAATCTTGTTTATACTCAAAATTAAGCTTAATTATATTTAATTTCACAGCACGATTAATCGCTAAAATTTGATGATTTTTAATTCAATTAATACTTGAATTAAAATCATAATAATTTTCAAACTTTTTATTATCATCTAAATCTTGATTTTTTAATTTAGTTGTTAATTTACCATATTGATAAATATTTTTCTTAATTTGTTCTCTTAAATCATTGTTTTGAGAAATAATTTGTGAAATTATAAAATTAGCTTGTTCAATAGCAAATTCTACTGTTTTTATTTCTTTAGATAAATATTTTTTTACTGCTATTTGAGGATTAAATTTAAAATTAGTATTATTTAAAATTTCATTAGCTAAAGGTTCTAAACCTAAAGCAATAGCCATAGAAGCTTTAGTTACTTTTCCAATTTTAAAAGGTTCATATAATGCTTCTAATTCATTTTTTGAAGTAGTTGAATTGATTTTTTGTTCTAATTCTTTAGTTAATAATTTTCTTTCATTTAAAATCTCAATAATGCTTTTTCTACGTTTATCTAATTCAAATTGATATTTATAAACTTGTTCAACTTGGTAAATTTGTTCTTCATCTAATCCATTGGTTACATCTTTTCTATATCTTGCTATAAATGGTACAGTATCTCCGTTTTCAAGCATTGTTAAAACAGTTTGTACTTGTTTTGGTTTAATATTTATTAATTTTGCTACTTCTTCTATTATCATTATTTTTTCCTATTATTTTTTTAAATTTTTTCATTTCTTTTTTGTTTTTAATTTTAATTACACTAAATATATCTTCAATTTTTTGGATATTAACTACTGGTAAAAATTTTTGAGATTCATTAATTATTAAATTAATTTCATTTCTAATATCTTTAATATTAGTTAATCTAACATGTGTTTCAGAGTTTTTAATATCAATTATTGTGGTATCAGCAAACACAATAATTGATGCTGTAGGTATTTCTTCACCTATAACATCATAAATATGTTGAATATGCTTCTCATTTTGTAAAATTGGATTTTTGACTTTTATTTTTTTATGTTTACCTGAGCTTAATGTTAAAAATTCATTTTGAGATTCTCCGGAAATAGTTCCATCATAAGCTTTATATTCTAATACTGCAATCATAGATTGAGTAACTAATAGTCCATCAAATTCAAACATTTTTGATTTAAATGAACAAACTCCTCCAGGTATATAAATGATATTCTTATTTTTAATTTCTTTTTCTATTATCTCTTGAACAAATTTTTCAAATAAAAAACCTACACTCTTGTCATTTTTAATTTTAAAAAAGAAACGTCATATAGCAAGAGCGATTAATATGACTAAAATAAGAGAATATACAACCAACATAATTATTGTTATATCGTTAGTAGGTAAAATAATTGATGACTCTTTACTAGCTGATTTTATAAGTGATAGTATCATTTTTCCTTTCTCTACAAAAACAAAAAAGACCAAATTGGTCTTTAATCATTTTTAGAAGTAGTCATATTTTGACTCTTATAGTTTTTGTAATTAATAATTTTTACAACAAGTGGGTTAACTAAGTTTTGAGTTAATCCTTGAACAAAAATGTAAAATACTGGAGCAAGTAAGTCAGCGATTAACATTGCAGCAGTTCCTAATACAACTCCTTTAAAGTATTCTTCATTTGCATATTTGGTTAATGAATCACCTGGAATACCAAATCCTAAGTCTGGATTTGCTGATGCAATTGCATTAAATGCATGACCACCTGAGTTATGGAATACTAATGCAGGAATTTGTTGAGCTAAACCTCTAGCTGGGTTAATGGCAGCAGTTCCTCCTAAAAGTCCCATTCAAACACTCATTGAAATAATGAACATAATGAATAAATCTCTATATTTGTTGTTAATATTTGGTGAGAAGATAGGGAATAATAATACTCCTGTCATAACTAATTCAACAAAAACAATTCAAGCTACCCCAGCAGTTAATGATGAATGATTAGTTGTTGTGCTAAAAGCTTTTTTAGCAGCACCTAAAGCATCAATTGGTGAGTTTTCAATACCTACACCACTAGTAGCATGACCTATACCATAGATTATAAATCCAGCAGTTATACCACCAAGAAATTGAATAACTATTTTATAAATGGTGTAATATCCATTGTTGGTTCCGTTTAAGTATCTAAACAAACTAACTGAAGGGTTTAAATCACAACTTCAACGAAGGAAGATGAATAAAACTAATCCTACAGCTACAAAACCTGCGTAAAATCCAACAATAATTGGATGAAGTAAATATTCTTCAATTACTTCTTTACCTACATAAATACTTAATCCCGCAAGTGCTAATGATAATAAAATAGTACCAATGTATTCAGATACACCATGAATTAATCAAGTTCTTAAATCTTTAGGTTTTTGAGCATTTTCTCTTCTTTCTTTAGTTAATTTGTAAAAAGAAAAGAAACTCTTAAAAAATGTTCAAAAGTCTTTAGCAGCTCCTTGCTGTTTTGTCTTATCCATTTTTTACCTTTCCATTTTCCATAATAGATAAAGCGTTTGTAAAATCACCTTTTTCAGCAGCATCAGCATTGTCTAATGTTGCTTTAGCAATTTGTGTTAAAGCTAAATCTGTTAAGAAAGCTTGGTGAGAAGTAATTAAAACATTTGGCATTTCAATTAATTCTTTTCATTCTGGGTCTAATTCTTTTAAATCATCAATTCTAGCTGAAACATCTTCGTAGAATCTACCTTCTTCACGTTCAAGAACATCAGTAGCTAATCCACGTAATTTTCCACTTTTTAGTCCTTTTAATACAGCTTTAATATCTAAAATTTCTCCTCTAGCTGTATTAATAATGATTGCACCTGGTTTAATTACTTCAATAGCTGCATCATCAATTAAATATCTTGTTGATGGTAATAAAGGACAGTGAATTGAAATAAAATCACTTTGTTTTAATAAATCTGTAATAGAAACAAATTCAATTCCTAATTGATCTGCTAATTGTGGGAAGTTTTCTTGTGCAAAAGCGTCAAATACAATAACTCTTGCTCCTGTTGCTTTAGCGATTTTAATAAATGTCTGACCAATTTTACCTGAACCAATAACTCCAATAGTTGAGTTTCCTACACAACGTCCATCTAATCCGTTTAATGAAAAGTTGTATTTTTTAACTCTATCATGAGCTACTAATAAGTTTCTGTTTAAGCATAATAAATCAGCCATAGCAAATTCACCAATACTTTCAGCTGAATAGTTAAAAATTCTAAATACTTGAATTCCTAATTCATTTGCTTTTTTAAGGTCAATTTTATTGTATCCCATTGATCTTTGGAATCAGAATTTAACACCTAATTTAGATAAAACTTCTAAAATTACTTTATCTCCATAAGTATTAACAAAACCGCAAACTGCATCATATCCTTTAGCTAATTTAACAGTATCTAAATTTAAATTTTCTTTGAAAAATGTAATCTCGTGTCTTCCTTGATTATATTCTTCGAAATATTTGATGTCATAATCTTTTGCATCAAAAAAAGCTATTTTCATATTAATCTCCTAATTAGTGTAATTAATAATATATTATTTTATATTATAAAGTTTTTATTTTTAAAATAAGTTATATGTGATTTTATAAATAAAAACAATGGAATTAATTCCAAAATAAATTTAGTTCATTTTTAGTTCACTTTTTATAGAAAATTATTTATAAATTAGGAGCAAAAAAATGAACGAAATAATTTTATATTTAACCCATACATTAAAGGGTAATAGTTATTTAATTTATGAAAAACTTAAAAACATAAATATTATTGATCCAGATAAAATCAAGTCTTTAAATTTGCTTTATAAGCAATTTAAAATTAATTGATTAACTATTTTAGACAAAAATTATCCTATTAAACTTTTTGAGCTAAATTATCCACCTTTTGTAATTTTTTATCAGGGAAATTTAGACTTATTAAATCACAAAAATATAATTTATATTGCTGGAGATAATGTTGATTATAATGCCTTAAATTTTGATGATTTAAATAGCATTAAAAATGATTGTGTATTAATAACAAATAATTTTAAAAATAGTATTGAACCTAAAATTATTGATTATTTTAATCAAAATAATGGAAAAATTATTTACATCGCAAAAGAAGGTTTAGATACATTTAAAATAAACAATTTTAACCCTAACAATAATTTAATTTTAAGTGTTTATCCTTTATTTACCCATCCTAAAAAAGATTATTTTAAAGAAATGAATCTATTAATAAGTTGTATTGCAGATTCTTTACTAGTTTTAAACATAAAAGAACAATCATCAATCTTATCTTTAAGCTCTTATTTTCAAGATTTTAATAAAGAAATTTATTATTTATGCAAAACACCAGAAGAACATGCAATTAATAAATTAATACTTAATGGAGCTAGGGTGATATCTGGATTTTATAATTTAATAAGTATATAAAAAATAGCCTTTAAGGCTATTTTATATAATTTATTTTTGTCTTTCAGGGTATACAGAAACATACTTTCTGTTTCTTCTGCTTTCGTATTTAACATATCCTGTTATTAATGCAAATAATGTATCATCTCCACCACGTCCAACATTTGTCCCAGGCAAAATTTTTGTTCCTCTTTGACGATAAATGATTGAACCTGCTGTTGCAAATTGTCCGTCACCTAATTTAGCACCTAAACGTTTACTGTGTGAATCACGACCGTTACGGGTAGATCCACCGGCTTTTGTGTGTGCCATTTTCTAATTAACCTGCAATTCCTGTAATTTTTACACGTGTATATGGTTGACGGTGACCTAATTTTCTTTTGTGAGTTGATTTTGCATTATGACGGTAAACAACGATTTTTTTCGCTTTACCTTGTTTTTCAATAACACCTGTTACGATAGCATTTTCTAAGTAAGGTTGCCCAATTTTTTCATCAATAAGTAATACTTTATCAAATTTTACTTCTTGACCTTCTTCACCTTCGATTTTTTCGATGAAGATTGTTTCACCTTCTTTAACTAAAAGTTGTTTCCCACCTGTTTCGATAATTGCTAACATGCAATACCTCCATAGTGTGGCTCGTCCTTAAGGTGGTAATATAACACTTTAAAACCTTTTTGGAACGGTTACATGAAGTAACGTGTTAATTATATACTATTTCATAAGTTACACAAACTTAATTTATTCCAATATTTCTTATAAAATAATGGGATAAATTAAGTTTTTATTTAAGAAAACACAACTAAATTTAGTTGTGTTTTGTGGGTTAAAAAGTAATATAGTTATCAACTGTAGGTTTTACAACTTTAGGTGTAGGCATTTCTCATTTATATGTGGCATTTTTATCTTTTATTTCACCTGTAGGTGCAGTAGCTGTTTTAATTAATCCTACAATTGGTGTAACAGCTGTTGCGATTGCTCCTATAGCAGTAATAAGTCCTGTGATTGCAAAACCTGGTGTTAAATCGTTTAATTGTTTGTTATCTAGTTTCTTTAATTCATCTATTTTCATAATGTCCTCCTAATATTTAAATAGAATTTAAATAAATAAGAACAAAAAAAGAACAATAAAGCTTATTGTTCTACAAATTGTGTATTAAATTTTCCTATAATTTTATTAACTTTAGTCATATTGATTCAAATATTAGGATCGATTAACTTAAAGTCATGAATTAAGTTATTACTTTCTAATAATAAAACTACAGTTTCAATTTGATATGAATATTTTCCTGTATAACCTGATTTAAATCTTACTATTCTATAACTATGTCAGTAATTAATAAGTTTAAAGTAAGCGATGATTTTATGTGGTTCACTTGAAATAATTGTTAGCTTAATCTTTTTATATTTAGGATAAAGTAGATTAACTACTATAGTTGAAAATAAGATATAAATAAAGGTTGATATCTCTCTCATTCCAATAATAACATGACCATAGTTAGGCTTAACAAACGCATAAATAATTAAAAAGGTTATTGCACTTGTTATAGCAACTATTGACAAGATATTTCCAACACTTTTTTTGCTTTTTGTTGAAAAATAATAAGCAATAATATCAGTTCCACCAGTAGAACCTCCTGCTTTTCAAGATAAAGCAATTCCGCTTCCAACTAAAGTGGCTCCAATAATTCCATAAACTAAAATTGGTCAAGTTTTACCTGTGTGATATCAATATTGTAAAGCTTCAGGTGTAGAAATAATTGGTTGTTTTGAAGGAGGAGTATCTAAAATGAATTTAAGTAACTCATAACCACTTTTATTAGTGTGAAATTCTGCTTGTAAAGTTGGAACTAATCTATTTCATTCATCAGTTGAAATTCTTCCTATCATTCCTGAATTATATGATTCTTGGAATTTATCAGCAGAATTAATAATAATTGCATTTGTATCTTGAAATGGTGGTTTATATAAATACTCTCTTACATCATAAGGTTCAATAGGTACTAGCTGTATTTTACTTGTAAAAAAGTTTTGAACTGAATTAGTAGTAAAAATAAAGTTAATTCCTATTTGCATTATCATAAACGCTATTGTTAGCCATAAAAAACTCTTTTTGATTTTTCAACCGAAAATCAAAAATAAAGGAACATTTAATGCTAAATAAATCAAAGCAAAATAAGGTCTAATATGTGGAAAAATATATTGTAAAATCGTAGGAATACCTGTAATCCCTGAAGGAATTGTATCTGCACGACTTAAAAACATTTGAATTCCACCATTAAATATTAAAGCAGCAATAAATAATAAAAATAATCTTAAACCATATCTTTTCCAAAATAAAGTAAAGGTTAATTTAGCTTTTTTATTATTTGATAAATATTGACCCATTTTATATTTAATAATTTCAGAGGTTTCTTCAATATTTTTATTATCTAGTTTATTATCAAAATTAAGATTATTCACATAACCAAAACTATCTAAAGTTGCATTATTTTTTTTAAAATGTTGCAAGTTTTTGTATTTATCTAAAATATTTTTAGTTGAAATTTCAACCTTTTTAATTTTGATTTTCTTACATTCTTGCTCTTTAGTGTTATCACTATTTTTCATAACAATAATTTTATATTAAATTAAAGAAAATAAAAAAACTAAACAACTAATTATTGTTTAGTTTTTTTGCTTTTTATCAATTGCATATTCGTAAATTACTTTAACAATTGTTAAAGTAATAATTGAACCAATTGAAAAGAAAATGCTAGTGTCAGCAAAATTAAATGTTCCTGTATCTTTTCAAGGTAAATAAAATATATCTTTTACTCCTTTTTGAAATCTAAAGCGGTCAATAGCATTACCTAAATCACCAGCCATCATAATACCAAATACCATTACAAATAAAATTGCAAAATTAAAATGATCAAGATCTGAAAATAATGGTGTTAGTAATAATATCACAACAATTATAATGCTAAGTGTTTGAATCAAACCAATGTTAGCATCTTCAATAAATGTAACACCATCATGTCAAACACTTCTTATTCCTATAATTTTATAATCTTTAAAAGTTGATGGATCATTTTTATTTCACTCTTTATTTGGATCAAAAAGAAATTCTTTGGTTAATTGATCAATTAATAAGAAAATTGTAAAAGTTGTTAGCAAAATTGCATATAGCACTAATATTTTTTTTCAATTAGTTTTGATGTTATTAATAAATGATTTAAAAGCATTTATTAATTTGAGTTTAAATTTATTTAATAATGTAGGGTTTTGCATTTTATTCCCCTTTTGGTAATGATTGAATAATTTCAAAACATTCAGGACATAAATCATCTTGAATTAAACTTGGTTTGAAATGGTTTCAACAACGTAAGCATTTTTCTGATTCAAATTTTCAAACTTTGTTAGATGAACCAAAACGAACTTCTCCAACCATTAATAATGTTTTCAAATCTAATGATTTAATAAATTCACTAGTTGTATTAATTTCAATAGCAACTTCATTACTACGTTTAATTGTTTGGTTTTTAATTTCTTGTTCAATTAATACATTTACCGCATCTCTTAAATCAAAAAATTCTTTGTATTGCTCTAATACTTGTTTGTTAACCTTGATCTCATCTTTATTTTCAAATGATTCAAGCATAATAGATTCTTGTTTATTGGTTTTATTAAAGAAACCATATGCTTCTTCAGCGGTAGTTGGAATAATTGGAGCTAAAGCTATTAATAAGAAATCTAAAATTTCATATAAATTAGCTAATACCATTTGTCTTTCGGTATTATCTTCTTTACGAACATATAAAATATCTTTAGTTACTGATAAATAAAAGGCTGATAATTCAACAACATAGTTATTAATTAATTTAATTACATTAATAAATTTGTAATCATCATACGCTTTAATAACTTTAACTTTTAATTCTTTTAATTGTTCTTGAATAAATAAATGAATTCCATTACGTTCTACATTAGAATAGTTGTAATTATTTAAGTTACCTAATAAGAATTTGATGGTGTTTCTTAATTTACGATAAATTTCAGCATTTTGATCTAAGATTTGGTTTGAAATATGAACATCGTTTGAGTATTCACTATTTGCAGCTCATAATCTTAAAATATCAGCACCTTTTGATGAAACTACTTCTAAAGGACTAATCACATTACCTTTAGACTTAGACATTTTTTCACCTTTACCATCTAAAACAAATCCATGAGAAATTAAGTTTTTATATGGACTTACACCTTTATAAGCTACTGAGTTTATAATTGAAGAGTTAAATCATCCACGATATTGATCAACTCCTTCTAAATATAAATCATATGGTGATTCAATTCCATCAGCGATATTTGTTGCAATCGAAGAAACTCCTGAATCAAATCAAACATCCATAATATCCATTTCTCTAGTGTAGCCTAAACCTCTATAAGCTTCAGGTAATAATTCATCTGTTTCTTTAGCTCATCAAATATCTGTACCTTCTTGTTCTACAAGGTTAATTACATAATCAAAGATTGCTTCTTTAATTACTGGGTTTTGATCTTTATCATAGAAAATAATTAATGGGACTCCTCAAGTTCTTTGTCTTGAAATAGTTCAATCGTGTCTATTTTCAATCATTTGCATTAAACGATCTTTAGCTCAATTTGGATAAGTTGTTACATTATTTTTAATTTGATTTAGAATTTGGTCTCTAATTTTGTCAATAGATACAAATCATTGAGGTGTACCACGATAAATAATAGGTAAATGAGTTCTTCAATCATGAGGATATGAGTGTTTAATTCTTTGGAAACAAAGCATATTATTACCTAAAAACTCTGAAACTTTTTTGTTAGCATCATCATAAAAAATACCATCAAAATCAGTATTTGTACCAAAGATATATCCCTTATCATCAACGTGCATTATCATTTCTAATTTATGAGCTTTTCCAATCATAAAGTCATCTTCACCAAATAAAGGAGCTATATGAACTAAACCAGTTCCACTATCAGCACTAACATGATGACCTATTACAACAGGAGCATTGTGTTTTAAAATCGGAGTTTGATAAGTTGCTAAATTAGCGATATCTTTACCAAAGAAAGTTGATACAACTTCTTCATTTTCTCAATTTAATTTAGTTTTTAAATCTTCAAATAATGCACTTGCAACTATGTATCTTTGATTATTAGCTTTTACTACAAAGTATTCTAATTCTTCTCCTACAGCAACTCCTGCATTTGCAATTAATGTTCAAGGAGTTGTGGTTCATATAATTAATTTATCATCTTTGTTGATTAATGGAGTTTTTGAATCAACAACATTAAATGCTACATAAATTGATGGACTAACGACATCTTGATATTCAACTTCAGCTTCAGCTAAAGCACTTTGACTACTAGGTGATCAATAAACAGGTTTTAATCCTTTATACACTAAACCATCAAGCACCATTTTCTTAAACACTTTTAATTGTTTTGCTTCATAGTTCTTATCTAAAGTGATGTATATATTTTCTAAATCACTAAGTAATTGCAATGTACTAAATTGTTTCTTTTGTTTTTCAACTTGTTTTAATGCATATTTTGCAGCTTTTTTTCTTAAGATGTATGGGGTTAATTCATCTTTGTTGATTTTTGATTCAACTAACATTTTATGCTCAATAGGTAATCCATGAGTATCTCATCCCGCAACAAAAGGTGAATAGTATCCTTGAAGTGATTTATATCTAACAACTATATCTTTAAGAATTTTATTTAAAGCATGACCTACGTGTAAATCTCCATTAGCGTAAGGGGGACCATCATGTAAAATAAATGATGTGTTATTTTGATTTTTCTCCAATACTTTTTTATAAATTTGATTATCTAATCATTGTTTACGAAACATTGGTTCTTTAGTTACTAAATTAGCTCTCATATCGAATTTAGTAAAAGGCATATTTAATGTTTTTTTATAATCCATTATTTCTCCAATCATATTAATAAAATTAAATTAATTATATAAAAAAATAACTCTATTTTATCAACTTTTCTAGCGAATAAAATAGAGTTATTTTTGGTGGCCCCGGCAGGAATCGAACCAGCGACACACAGAGCTTCAATCTGTTGCTCTACCAACTGAGCTACAGGGCCAAAATGGCGGTCCAGACGGGGATCGAACCCGCGATCTCCTCCGTGACAGGGAGGCGTATTAAACCACTTTACCACTGGACCATGGTTGCGGAGACAGGACTTGAACCTGTGACCTTCGGGTTATGAGCCCGACGAGCTGCCAACTGCTCCACTCCGCTATATTAAAATAAATTGTTTGTTTAGATCTCATTACGATGGCGGGTGATGAGGGATTTGAACCCCCGCGGGCCGTGAAGCCCCTGCTAGTTTTCAAGACTAGTCCCTTCAGCCGGACTTGGGTAATCACCCGTGGTGGACCTAACAGGATTCGAACCTGTAACCAACCGGTTATGAGCCGGTTGCTCTAACCGTTGAGCTATAGGTCCGAAGCTCAAAGTATAATTTTGTTTTTGGTAGCACCGAAGAGAGTCGAACTCTTGACCTTCCGGGTATGAACCGGATGCTCTAACCAACTGAGCTACAGTGCCATAATGGTGGAGAGTATGGGATTCGAACCCACCACCTCCTGCGTGCAAGGCAGGCGCTCTAGCCAAATGAGCTAACCCCCCATTAAATGGTGAAGAAGACAGGATTTGAACCTGCGACCACTACAGCCCAAATGTAGTGCTCTACCAAGCTGAGCTACTTCTCCACTTTGCCTCTAGGCAAATACTATTATACACTATTTATTAAATTACGAAAAATATATTTTTAAATATGTTTGTCGTGAAATTATTATAACACAAATAACGAAAACTATAAATTATTTTTTTAATTTTTTAGTCCCTTAACATGTGCTTTAATATTTTACCATAAACTCATAAAACACTATGGTGATTTTTACGAAAATTCAAAGAGCATTCACTAAAAATCTATAACTTATACTTAAGAAGAAATTTTATTTTATTTACCTCTTTTTACTTTTTATTATTTTTTTAAAAATATGGTAAAAAATAGTATTTTTTCATAAAAAACGTCTATATACTAATGTTTTACAAATTCTTGCTTATCGAAAATAATATAATTTAAATGTGTAGGATATTATACACACTGTTTGCACATATGGTTTAACACTATTGAAACATAATATGTTTTCAATAAATCAAATATCACATACGAGCAAACTTAATTCTATATATAAAACAAAATAAACTCAGTGAATATATAGAATTAAAGATCGGATATTAAAATGAACACTTTAAAACAAATAAAAACTTGGTTTTTAGTAAATGTTATCGATAAGAAAAAGAATGTAATAATATTTTTTGTTATTCAATCTTTGCTTTCGTTTGCATCTCTATTTGTACTACTTTTAGAAGCTAATAACCTAGTAAAGTATTATGGATTTATACCTAAATCAAAATACATAGCATTAATTGTTTTGATATCTATTTGCATATTCTTATTAGTAATTCTATCTTGGAAAATTACAGGAAATATTATTTTCTTAACTAAAGTTGTTAAAAATGACCAAAACCCATTTACGTCATTATATTATGCAATGATATATTTTAAATATTTTAAAGTTTCAAGAAGAAGAAGAATTAATGTATTAAATTCATTCTTAGTTACAGAAGATCCAATTTTAAATAAAGTTTTGGATAATTTTAAAAATAGTAATTATGTTTTACAAGATAGTTATGCTATAACTATTTCAAATAAGTGAAATTATAGAAAATCAAATGACTTAGATTTTGTAGCAGCTGATGGAGATGACAAAATCGAGACATTGTTAACAAATTCTAATCACACAATTAATGATAAATTATTTTTCCAAGGAACAATTGATAACACTAAAGTTGAATTAATTAAAACTAAATACATTCCTAATAAGTATATAGAAGATAAAAATTGTTTAAAAGTAGTTAATAATACATGATTATTTAGCTCAAAATTAGTGCAATTGATTCAATACTTAAATTCAAGCACTCCTAATAAAGAAAAATGTATACAACTTTGTAACGATTTAAATCTTGCGTTATCTCTTTTAGATCATGATCAAAAAGTAAAGCTTAGCAATACTGTTGTTGATGCTATTACTTCAAACCTTAGTTTTTGATTCTTTATCAATAAAAATCTTGATCAATTAAATATTAATAACAATCAAGAAATATTAACTAAATTTAATGAACTTTTTGATTTAAATTCAATGCTTGATTACTCAATTCTTTTCAAATATCTAAGTGATATTTTAAAAAATAAAGAAGTTAAATATCATTTTGATAAAGTCGCTAAAACTCTTGCAAAAAGAAATGATATTTATAATACTTACTTAAGCATTACTAATAAATATGATTTAAATTTAATCAACACAACTTTAACATTTGAAAATGAAGATCAATTAAATGACTTTTATAAAGAGTTAAAAATTGACAAAACTATTAACCTAGAAAATCCTTTTATTACTATTTACCCTTCATCAAATACTTCTGTTGATATAAGAAAGGTTTTATATGCAATATACTTCACAAAATAAGAAATATAACTTAAACAGTATTGATGATATCAAGATGTTTAATAATGTTTATTTCTCATCAAGAGCTAAAATAATTCCTGTAATAGTAATCATAATTTTGTTATCATGTGAATTGGTTTTTATGACTTTATCAATGCAAGATACTATTAGGTTATATATCAACGAAGGTAAATATCCAGGAAATTCTTTCTTCTATCTTTTTATTCCTTTATATATTCTTGCTTTTGCTTTTTACTTCTACTTTTGAACTATTAATGTTATTTTTTGAATCATATTAAAAAAATCAAGGAAAGAACAACCTCATAGTCTATAAGGAATTTCAAGGGAATACTTATCTCTGAGGAGGCTTCCCACTTAGATGCTTTCAGCGGTTATCCTTTCCGTACTTAGCTACCCAGCTATGCTTTTGGCAAAACAACTGGAACACCAGGGGTACGTCCACTCCGGTCCTCTCGTACTAAGAGCAGCTCTCATCAATATTCCAACGCCCACATCAGATAGGGACCGAACTGTCTCACGACGTTCTGAACCCAGCTCGCGTACCGCTTTAATTGGCGAACAGCCAAACCCTTGGAACCAACTCCAGCTCCAGGATGCGATGAGCCGACATCGAGGTGCCAAACCTTGCCGTCGATGTGATCTCTTGGGCAAGATAAGCCTGTTATCCCCAGGGTAACTTTTATCCGTTGAGCGACTACCGTTCCATAACGTATAGCCGGATCACTAAGTCCTGCTTTCGCACCTGCTCGACTTGTAGGTCTCGCAGTCAAGCACACTTCTACCTTTGCGCTCTACATACGGTTTCTGACCGTATTGAGTGTACCTTTGAACGCCTCCGTTACCTTTTAGGAGGCGACCGCCCCAGTCAAACTACCCACCACGCACTGTCCCCCTACTGGATAACAGTAGCAGGTTAGAAACTCAACATACCAAGGGTGGTATTTCAAGGACGACTCCTTTAAGGCTAGCGCCTTAATCTCATAGTCTCCCACCTATCCTACACATGTTAGGCCAAGTTCCAATACGAAGTTGTAGTAAAGCTCCATGGGGTCTTTTCGTCTTGATGCGGGTACCCGGCGTTTTCACCGGGACCATAATTTCACCGAGTCCAATGTTGAGACAGTTGAGAGATCATTGCGCCTTTCGTGCAGGTCAGTATTTAGCCGACAAGGAATTTCGCTACCTTAGGACCGTTATAGTTACGGCCGCCGTTCATCCGGGCTTCACTTCAACGCTTCGCATAAGCTAACGCATCCGCTTAACCTTCGGACACTGGGCAGGCTTCACCCCCTATACATCACCTTGCGGTTTAGCAGAGAGCTGTGTTTTTGATAAACAGTTGTCCCTCACAATTTACTGTGGCCAACTTAATGTTGGCGCCCCTTCTCGCGAACTTACGGGGTCATTTTGCAGAGTTCCTTAACATTGGTTTTCTCGCGCGCCTTAGAATACTCATCTTGGGAACGTGTGTCCGTTCTCGGTACAGGTACCATTTACTTTATAACGTTTAGAAGCTTTTCTTGGAAGCATGAAATCACACAATTAAAACAAAAGTTCTATGCATCGTAGATTCCGGTTATAGAATGCGCATTTAACTACATTCACCAGTCGCTACTTACCCCTAAATCCAATAATAGGTAGTGCTATCCTTCTCCGTCACTCCATCACTTGTAAAAGGTAGTACAGGAATATTAACCTGTTATCCATCGAATACGCTTTTCAGCCTCTCCTTAGGTCCTGACTAACCCTGGGTGGACGAACCTTCCCCAGGAAACCTTTCCCAATAGGCGTTGAGGATTCTCACCTCAAATCGTTACTCATACCGGCATTCTCACTTCTAAGCGCTCCACTAGTCTTCACAGTCTAGCTTCACCGCACATAGAACGCTCCTCTAACGTACTTTCGTACCCGTGGCTTCGGTATTGTGTTTTACTCCCGTTACATTATTGGCGCAAGGTCTCTTGACTAGTGAGCTATTACGCACTCTTTAAAGGATGGCTGCTTCTAAGCCAACCTCCTAGTTGTTTATGAAACCTCACAACCTTTCTGACTTAACACAATTTTGGGACCTTAGCCGACGATCTGGGTTGTTGCCCTCGCGAGCCGGGACGTTAGCACCCCGGTTCCGACTGCATGATAATACACAATGGTATTCGGAGTTTGATTATAGTCAGTACCGCTAGGCGCGGCCATTCCATATTCAGTGCTCTACCACCAAAGTTTAACATCACACGCTAGCCCTAAAGCTATTTCGAGGAGAACCAGCTATCTCCAAGTTCGATTGGAATTTCTCCACTATTCACAAGTCATCCGGGCACTTTTCAGCGTACTACGGTTCGGTCCTCCACTTGGGGTTAGCCAAGCTTCAACCTGCTCATGAATAGATCACATGGTTTCGGGTATATATCAACATACTAAACGCCCTATTAAGACTCGATTTCTCTACGGCTCCGCTTTTTTCCACTTAACCTCGCATGTTAACATAACTCGCCGGTCCATACTGCAAGATGTACGCCATCACCCATTAACGGGCTCTGACTACTTGTAAGTAAGTAGTTTCAGATTCTATTTCACTCCCCTCCCGGGGTTCTTTTCACCTTTCCCTCACGGTACTAGTTCACTATCGGTGTCTGGTTAGTATTTAGCCTTACCGGATGGTCCCGGCAGATTCAGACAGGGTTTCACGTGCCCCGCCCTACTCAGGATACTACCAAAAGTCTTTACCATTTCGCATACGGGAGTATCACCCTCTATGCTTAAGTTTCCCAACTTATTCTGCTATGATAAAGATTTGTAACTTTATGTAGGTAGTCCTACAACCCCAACATAGTTGGTTTGGGCTCTTCCACGTTCGCTCGCCGCTACTGATGGAATCATTATTTATTTTCTCTTCCTGTTGCTACTAAGATGTTTCAGTTCACAACGTGTCTCGCAAATGGAACTATTTTATTCATTCCATAGCAACTAGACATTACTCTAGTTAGGTTTCCCCATTCGGAAATCCCCGCTTCGTAGCTTATATCCAGCTCCACGAGGCTTATCGCAGGTAATCACGTCCTTCATCGACTTCCAGACCCAAGGCATCCACTACTCACTCTTACTTATTTAAAAGTTGTTTTTCAATATTTACCTATTGTTGATGTATATTCAAAGACATTTCAATAAATTATTACATTGTAATAATTACTCGGTATCAAAACAAATTGACATATTAATATATAAATTTGTTGATGTCGTTGTAATATCTTTACTATTCAGTTTTCAAAGAACATAGAGAGAAAATTCTCTCAAAACTAGATATATCTATCGGACTATTATCAATAGTACATGACATTCTTGTAACATTTAAGCTGTTTTTATTAAAATAGTCTGGTTAAGGTTAATCGTTAAAACGATCATTGTACTCCGTAGAAAGGAGGTGATCCATCCCCACGTTCTCGTAGGGATACCTTGTTACGACTTCACCCCAGTCACCAGTCCTGCCTTAGGCAGTTGTCTCCGTAGTTAACAAAACCGACTTCGGGCATTACCAGCTCCCATGGTGTGACGGGCGGTGTGTACAAGACCCGAGAACGTATTCACCGTAGCGTAGCTGATCTACGATTACTAGCGATTCCGACTTCATGTAGTCGAGTTGCAGACTACAATCCGAACTGAGAATGGTTTTTTGAGATTTGCTCCACGTCGCCGTATTGCGTCTCTTTGTACCATCCATTGTAGCACGTGTGTTGCCCCACTCGTAAGAGGCATGATGATTTGACGTCGTCCCCACCTTCCTCCCAATTACTCGGGCAGTCTCCTTAGAACATTTAACTAAGGACAAGGGTTGCGCTCGTTGCAGGACTTAACCGAACATCTCACGACACGAGCTGACGACAACCATGCACCATCTGTCATTCCGTTAGCCTCCACTATATCTCTATAGCTTTGCGGAAGATGTCAAGAGTGGGTAAGGTTCTACGCGTATCTTCAAATTAAACCACATGCTCCACCGCTTGTGCGGATCCCCGTCAATTCCTTTAAGTTTCACTCTTGCGAGCATACTACTCAGGCGGATGATTTAATGCGTTAGCTGTGCCGATGGTTTCCATCAGCTAATCATCATCGTTTACGGCGTGGACTACCAGGGTATCTAATCCTGTTTGCTCCCCACGCTTTCGTCTCTCAGTGTCAATATGTGCCCAGTTAGCTGCCTTCGCCATGTTGGTGTTCTTCCTAATATCTACGCATTTCACCGCTTCACTAGGAATTCCGCTAACCTCTACACAATTCTAGTATGCCAGTATCCAACGCGATTTGGGGTTGAGCCCCAAGTTTTGACGCCAGACTTAACATACAACCTACAGACGCTTTACGCCCAATAATTCCGGATAACGCTTGCAACCTATGTATTACCGCGGCTGCTGGCACATAGTTAGCCGTTGCTTTCTGACAAGGTACCGTCAAGACAAAGGCATTTCCTCCTCTGTTTTTTCTTCCCTTATAACAGCAGTTTACAACCCGAAGGCCGTCTTCCTGCACGCTGTGTCGCTCCATCAGACTTTCGTCCATTGTGGAAAATTCCCTACTGCTGCCTCCCGTAGGAGTCTGGGCCGTATCTCAGTCCCAGTGTGGCGGATCAGTCTCTCAACCCCGCTAAACATCATCGCCTTGGTAAGCCATTACCTTACCAACTAGCTAATGTTCCGCACCCCGATCCTCTAGTGAAGCAAACGCTCCTTTTATATTAAAATCATGCGATTTTAATAAGTATCCGGCATTAGCGCTAATTTCTCAGCGTTATTCCAATCTAGAGGGCACGTTAAGTACGTGTTACTCACCCATTCGCCGCTAGGTTCAAAAGAACCTCGCTCGACATGCATGTATTAGGCACACAGCCAGCGTTCATCCTGAGCCAGGATCAAACTCTCGAAAAAATTGACTGTCATGTATTGTATATATCTAGTTTTCAAAGAACTTTCTTTAGCAATTTGTTTGCTTAACTATTATAACAATAAAAACAATTTTTCAAAATATTTTTTTGTGATTTTTTCTAATAAAAAATTCATTAAATTTTTGAGTTCTCTTGTTTAAATAGTCGTGAGGTTATTATATACTAAATTTTTAAATTTTGTTAAAAATAACAAAAAAAGAAACGCCATATTATATTTAATAATTTTGTTTTATATAAATTAACTTAATACATTATTTGATATATATTATTAACAAGGTTAAATGAATAAAAATAAAAAACAAGCTTAGCTTGTTTTTGTAATTATATATTAAGAATAATTTAATTTGTTTGATCAATACAAATATAAATAAAGGATTATAACATTCCTTTGGTTTTTAAAGTTTTTAATGTTTTAGCACTTACTCTTAGTGTCATTCTTTGACCATCAATAGTAACTCTAACTTTTTGAAGGTTAACATTAAATTTTCTCTTTGAAGCATTCATAGCGTGTGAACGCTTATTTCCTGATTGAGGTCCTTTACCTGTTAAGACGTCTTTTCTTGCCATTAGGAGCTCCTTTCTAAAGTAATAATTAGCTAATTAATTATACATATAATCTACATTATTGTATAAAGCACATAGATTATAACAAAAAAAAACAATTTACAAAAATAGTTTTATTTTGCTAAAAATTAATAAAATAAGAGTATGAGCTTTTTTAAAAAAATAATAAATAAAGTTTTTCGTAAAGAAGAAACAAAAACTGTTGAACAGGTAAATAAAGAGATTAAAGAAAAACAACATTCAGAAGTAATTAATAGTGATAAGTTTAAAAAATATGAATCAGGTTTAAATAGTAGTTCAAGTTTTGGTAAAAAAATATTAGAACTACAAAACAAATATCATCAAATTAATGAAGAATATTTTGAAGAACTTGAAGAAATATTAATTATGTCAGATATTAACTTTAAATTAGTTGAAGTTATTATTGAAAAAATTAAAAATGAAGTTAAATTAAACAAAATCACCGATACTAAATTAATCGGTGAAATTATTGCTGATCAAATGTTTGTTATATATACTAATGACTCTATTATTGATACTAATTTAAATTTTAAGGATGATAGATTAAATGTTTTTATTTTTGTTGGGGTTAATGGTTCAGGTAAAACTACTTCAATTGCAAAAATAGCTAATAAATATGTACAACAAAATAAAAAGGTATTAATTACTGCAGCAGATACTTTTAGAGCTGGAGCAGTAAATCAATTAGAAGTTTGAGCTAATAGAATTAATGCAGATATAGTCAAACCTAAAAAAGAAGGACAAGATCCAGCCTCAGTAGTTTATCAAGCTATGGAAAAAGCAAAAAATGAAAATTATGATTTAGTAATTATAGATACTGCAGGTAGATTACAAAACAAAGTTAATTTAATGAATGAGCTTCAAAAAATGGTTTCAATCATTACAAAATTCGAACCTTCTGCTCCTCATGAATCGTTATTAGTACTTGATGCAACTACTGGACAAAATGGATTATCTCAGGCTAAATCTTTTAAAGAAGTTGCAAATCTTACTGGTATTATATTAACTAAAATGGATGGAACTTCTAAAGGTGGAATAGTTTTATCAATTAAAGATGAATATAATTTAGATGTTAAATATATTGGTCTTGGAGAAAAAATCGATGATCTTCAAGAGTTTGATTTAGATTTATTTATTTATCAAATGACTAAGGATTTAATTAATGAGCAATAAAAAATCAATCGAAAATGTTTCACGCTATATTGATTTATTTGAAAAATATCAAAATTTACTCACTCAAAATCAAAAACAAGTTTTTATGCTTTATTACTATGAAGATCTTTCATATGCAGAAGTTGCTAAAATCACAGCAACTACAAGAACTGCTGCATATGATGCTTTAAATAAAGCTATTAAAAAATTAGAAAAACTAGATAAAGAATTAGGTACAGATGCCTAATTCTTTTATTTTTAGCAAATAAAGCATAAATGTGCTAAAATTTAAAATACTATGAGTAAAAAGAAAGATTACTATGAAATTTTAGGTGTAGATAAAAATGCTACAACCAAAGAAATAAAAACTGCTTATCGTTCATTAGCTAAAAAGTACCATCCAGATAAATTAAAAGATGGTACTAGTGATCAAAAAATGCAAGAGTTAAATGAAGCTTATGATGTTTTATCAGATGATCAAAAAAGAAAAGCATATGACACTTATGGTCATGATGGAACTAATGGTCAACAAGGGTATGGAAATGGATTTGGAGGCTTTGGCGGATTTGACGCTGGAAGCTTTAGCGATATTTTTGAAAATATTTTTGGTGGATTTGGTGGTTCAAGAACCAAATCACAAAATTCTCCTCAACGTGGGGATGATTTACAAATGATCCTTGATATTTCATTTATGGATGCTATCCATGGAAAAACTGTTGTTAAAAAGCTTGATAAATACGAAACTTGTTTAACTTGCGCTGGAAGTGGTGCTAAAAGTGCTAGCGATGTTATTAATTGTGATGAATGTAATGGTCATGGAATTGTACAAAAAGTATCTAATGGATTTTTTGGGCAAACTGTTCAACAAATTATTTGTCCAAAATGTAATGGTTCAGGTAAAACAATCTTGCATAAATGTCCTAACTGTAAAGGTAAAAAATATAATAAGATTACTAAAGAAGTATCAATTGACATTCCTGCAGGATGCTCTGAAAGCTTAAGATTAAGATTAAATGGTTTTGGTGGATTAGGATACAATGGTGGTTCTAATGGAGATTTATATATTGGAGTTAGAATTAAACCTCATAAATTCTTCCAACGTGAAGGAAACAATATTTATTTAGATTTCCCAGTTTCATTTATTGATTTAATTCTTGAAAACACAATAACTGTACCAACACCTTATGGTCCAGTAAAAATTAAACTAAAAAGTAATTATAAAAATGATCAAATTATTTCTTTACCTTCAAAAGGTGTTAAAGGTAAATATTCAACCGGAGATTTAAAACTAAAATTAAAAGTTATTGTTCCTGATCTTAAACGTAAAGAACTTAATGGTTTAAAAGATGTTTTAAAAGATATTAATGATCACAGCAATGATGATTTTGTAAAAGCTGTAGAAAAAGAAAAATAATAAAAAATAGATAAGTAATATGCTTATCTATTTTTTATTACATTAATTTAATTAAATATTTTAATTTATAATATAAATCTATGATAGATAATAAATATACTGCAGATAGCATTACACAACTTAAAGGTCTTGAAGCTGTAAGAAAGCGTCCTGGGATGTACATTGGTGGTACTGATGTGCATGGTTTACATCATTTAGTTTGAGAAATTATTGATAACTCAATCGATGAAGCTCTTGCAGGTTTTGCTAATGAAATAAATGTAACTTTAAATACTGATGGATCAGTTTGTGTTAGTGATAATGGTAGAGGTATTCCGGTTCAAAAAGCTAAAGGTCAATCAAAAACAGCTGTAGAATTAGTATTTACTGAATTACACGCTGGAGGAAAATTCAACTCTGGAGCTTATAAGACTTCTGGAGGTCTTCATGGGGTTGGTTCAAGTGTTGTTAATGCTTTATCAACTAAACTTGTTGCTATTGTTAATCGTGACGGTAAAACTTATGAAACAATTTTTAATCAAGATAAAATTGTTCAAAGAACCAAAGAAATTGGTGTCTCAAACCAAACTGGTACCACAGTTTGTTTTTGACCTGATTATAGCTTCTTTAAAAAAGCTAAATTAAGTTTTTCTAAAATTTCTGAGCGTTTAAAAGAAAGTTCGTTTTTAATTTCTAATTTAAAAATTACTCTTGAAGATAAAAATACTTCAATTAAAGAAACTTATCAATATCAAAATGGTTTAGAAGCTTTTTTAGAGTTTATTAACGATTCAAAAATTAGTATCAATAAACCTGTAGCTTATATAGATACTAAAAAAGAAATTGAAGTTAATTTTGCTTTTCAATGAACTGATTCATATAATGAATTAATTTTAAGCTTTGTTAATAATGTTAAAACCAAAGATGGCGGAACTCATGAAACTGGATTAAAAAGTGCTATAACTAAAACTTTTAATGATTTTGCAGCTAAAGAAGGTATTTTAAAAGGTAAAAATACCTTTGATGGTGAAGATATAAGAGAAGGATTTAGCTGTATTTTATCACTTAAAATTCCTGAGCATTTATTGGAATTTGTTGGACAAACCAAAGAGAAATTAGGTACTCCTGAAGCTAAAAATGTAGTTGAAGAAATAGTATCTAAATATTTAGAAATGTGAATTGCTGAAAATAAACAAACAGCTAAAAAAATTCTAGAAAAAGTTAAACGTGCTTATGATTTAAGAATTGAAGAACGCAAAAGAAGACAAGAACTTAGAAAATCTAAAAAAGTTTTAAAAGATAAAATTGTACTTAGTGATAAATTAACTCCTGCAACTAGCAAAAAAGCTGAAGAAAAAGAATTATTCTTAGTCGAAGGAGATTCAGCTGGTGGTAGTGCTAAAAGTGGTAGAGATCGAAAATATCAAGCTATTTTACCTCTTAGAGGTAAAGTAATCAATACCGAAAAAGCTAAATTACTCGATATTTTAAAAAACAATGAAATTAGCACAATTATTAATACTATTGGTGCAGGTTTTGGTAAAGAGTTTGATATTAAAAAATCTCAATATGGCAAAATTATAATAATGACTGACGCTGATACCGATGGTGCTCACATTCAAATTTTATTACTTACTTTTTTCTATCGTTTCATGAAACCTTTAATTGAGCAAGGTAAAATTTACATCGCTCTTCCACCTTTATATAAAGTAACTTTAAAAAATAATAAGCAAATTCATTATGCTTGAGATGATGAGCAATTAAAAGATATTTTAGATAATATCAAAGGTGCTTATGAACTTCAAAGATATAAAGGGTTAGGAGAAATGAATGCTGATCAGCTTTGAGAAACTACAATGGATCCTAAATCACGAACCTTAATTCAAGCAACCATTGAAGATGCTTCGCTAGCAGAAAGAAGAGTTAGTGTCTTAATGGGAGATAATGTAGCTAATAGAAAATTATGAATTGATAATAATGTTGATTTTAGTAATGAAGATGATTTTATAGATAAGATTGCATAATCTTATCTATTTTTTATTTTCAAAGCTTTAAAGTATAATAGAGACTATGAATAAACCAAAAATTATATTTATTGATCTAGATGGTACTACAATGGATACTAAAGCAGAAAAGTGATTCCAAAAAAGACCATCGGAATTTACTAAAGAAATTGTTAAACAAGTTTCACAAACCATTCCAGTAGTAGTTTCAACAGGAAGAGGTGTTAATCAAAGAACTAAAGAAATAGTTGAATCTTTAGGTTCAAGCAATTATATTGCTTGAAATGGAGCTCAAACAGTTATTGATGGAGAAGTGGTTTCTAAAGAAGTGATTAATGATGATTTAGCTCAAGAATTATTTAATGAAATAGCTAAAAATAATTGTTTTGTTGTATATAACTCAAACCCAAGAGAGCAAGCTTTTGTTAGAAATAAATTGTACAAAATGGTAATGGGATTTGGAAAACATACAGCTAGAATTTATAAAGAATATAATAATGATTTTCCAGTTTATAAAGCTTTAATTTGATCTATTTCAAAACGCAAAATTAGAAAATTAGCTGATAAATGATCAAAACAATTTGAAGGAAAATTAGAAATTGCTCTAAGTGGTAGTTCTAATAGTATTATTGAAATTACTAGAGCAAATGTTTCAAAAGGTGATGCTGAAATTGCATATTGTCAAAGATTTAACATCGATCCAAAAGATGCAATTCACATTGGTGATTCTTTAAATGATGCTTCTACTAAAGGTAAAATTGGTAAACTTGTAGCAATGAAAAATTCAGTTCCTGAATTAATTGCAATGTCTGATGAAGTTACAGAATTTACTTGTGATGAATCAGGTATGGCTAAATACATTCAACAATTTATTAAAGATTAAAAAATTAGGTTCAATGACCTAATTTTTTTAATTCATTTTAAATCAAGCTAAATGCTTTTGAATTTTTATATAAGTTTTATTGTTTGAATTTTTAATTTTATTTAAACCATTAATTAATAAATTAATATTATGCTCATTTAATTCAATAGAATTATTAAAAAATATTTTGCAATATCTTATAATGCTATAAAAATCATATTTGTGATTAACTTGTTTAATTAAATTAATATCAAAATATAAGTGATTGCTTAATTTATTTAATAAATCTTTCTTATGTTTTGGCATTTTATGTGATTTTGAGCAACTATTTGCCGCTTGAATTAAATATGAATAATTATCATTGTAAAATTGCTCAAAAAGTAATTCTTCATTAATTAATATTTGATTTAAATATTGATTTAATTCAAATAGTGAAATTATCATTTTCTTAAATTGATTAATATTTAATATTTTTTGATCTAAAATAGAAAAATTCAAAATATCATAGCTCATTACTTTACGATATTCATAAACTTCGATTAATTCTAAATTCATTTTTATTAATTTATTCTTAATTAAACTATTATCTAAATTTCTTTCTTGATAATTGAAAATTTGAAAATAATCTTTAATAATAGTTTTATTGTTGATTTTGTCAAAAACCAATAATTTTAAATTATTATTTTGCAATCAGTCTTTAACTGGTAATCAGCAATGAAACTCATTTTGAATCAATAGTTCAAAATAATGTTCAATCATAAAATTGCTCATTTTCTCAACTTTAAAACTATATGCTTGATTATTTTGATTATTTAAATAAAGTGTATCTTTATCTAAATAAAATGTTTTTATAAATATACTCACATTATTGGTATTAATATTTAATCTAGTTATTCTAAAACAAATTGAAATTTGATTATTAGTTAGATGAAATATTTCATTAAAATGTGTGCTTACAATTCAATTCGCAAGATCTCGATCATTAAAAACAGTTGTATCAAGTTCCTTAATATGATAATAATATTTGTAACAAGTTTTATATTTATTTCAATGGTTTATATCGATATTAAAGATTTTGTTAATATTTTTAATCTGGTACATAAAATAAAAAGAGCTTGTGCTCTTATTATTTAACTGAAATATATTTGGTTACTAAGTTGTATTCTTCATTTTGATATGTTTTTAAGAATCTAAGACCAATTTTTCTAAATAAAATTATTAGCATAATTTTATCAACTGTAATATCTGCTTGATTTTGAGTCATAGCCATTACTTTAGCACCTTCTTGTTGAATTTCTTCATTTGAAATACTAAAATCAAACTCAATTAATAAGATATTGCTTCATAAATAATTAGTTAATCCTGCAAATAAATCTGCTTTTAATTTTTCAGGATCAATTTCTTTGTAAAAAGAAATCATTCTTTGGAATTCATAACTAAAAATTTCTTGATTTACTGATACAAAACTATTTTTTTGCACCATTTCTTTCAATACTTCTTCACCATATTTAACTAATGCTTCATCAAAACTTTCTTCATGCACTGCATCAACAATAATTTTTTTAGCATCTGCCAATGTTTTTGCACCTTTTAAGTTTAATTGAGCTACATTTTCATCAGTAATTGGTTGAGCTTTATATTCATAAATAGCAAGAATTTTAACTTCTACATCAACTCCGCTTGGATCTTTAATAACTGCGTTTTGACCAACTTCTTTATCAATTAAATTGCTAAATAAATGCTTAGTTTGTTCATTAACTAATACTTTTCCCACACGATCTTCTTTAGTATTTGGATCAGTAATAGAAACTTCTACTAAATCATTTTCTGCTACTTTGGTTCTATCTGATTTAACTTCAAATTGATATTGTTGAACATAAGTATCAGCAAATTCTAGTGATTTTTCATCAAGATCTTTATCATATTCAAATTTAGCTTGTGGTTTGAAATTAACATCTAATTTATCAAACTCATCAAAATAATATGATCTAGCTTCTACAACTAATTCATCCACGGTTAAAACACTATTTAATAAAACAGGAGCAAAATAAACTCTTTTATGTTCTGAATCTTCTTTAGCCTTGTAATATTTTTTATCTAATTTAGACTTAGCTAAAAATGCTGCATTTTCAAGAATTAAAGCTTGATTTACTTTGCTTTTATCATCTTTATATACTTCATTAAGCATATTTAAGGTTTCATTTTGATATTTAATTCACTCTTCTTTATTAAAATTAATTAATTCACTATCAAATTTCATTTTTTCTCCTTAGTGGTATTATTATTTAAATTTTACTAATTTATTCTAAACTTTAAAAACATTTAGCACTTAAATAAATAACCTTTATAATTTTATTTATGAATAACATAAATAAAAAACCTGAGCAAAAAATTATTGAATTAACTAATTTAATTAATGAGCATAATAATAATTATTACAATTTAAATCAACCTACAATTTCTGATCAAGAATATGATTTATTATTAAGAGAACTTGAAGAATTAGAGTCATTATACCCTGAATTTATTCAACAAAATAGCCCAACAATTAATGTTGGAGCATTTGCTAATAGCAAATTTCAAAAAGTAACACATAAAATACCTATGCTTTCTTTAGCTAAAGCTTATTCAATTGAAGATATTGAAAAATTTGTTGATAATATAACTAAAATTACTAAAAATTCAAATCCAAAATTCTCAATTGAACCTAAAATTGATGGTTTATCAATTAATTTAAAATATCAAAATGGTAAATTAATTCAAGCATCAACTAGAGGAGATGGAAAAATAGGTGAAGATGTTACAGAAAATATTTACCAAATAAACTCAATTCCAAAATTTATTAATTATTATCAAGATTTAGAAGTTAGAGGTGAAGTATTTCTTGGAAAATCTAATTTTTTAAAAATTAATAAACAATTAGAAAAAGAAGGTTCAAAAACATTTGCTAATCCTAGAAATGCAGCAAGTGGAACTTTAAGACAATTAGATTCTAAAATTGTTAAACAAAGAAATCTTAATGCTATTTTGTACGATGTTGCTCAACCTTTAGAACATAATTTAACTTCTCAAATTCAAGTAATTAATTTTTTAAAAGATTTAAATTTTAACACTAATGAATATAGTTACTTAGCTAATTCATTTGCTGATTTAAAAACTAAAATTTCTGAATTTAAAGATCTTAAAAATACATTTGATTATGATTGTGATGGTTTAGTTATTAAATATGATGATATTAATCAATGAAATAAATTAGGTTTTACAGCTAAATTCCCTAAATATGCAATAGCTTTTAAATATGAAACTGAAGAAGCTATAACAAAAATTGTAGATATTAAAACCACAGTAGGTCGTTCAGGTAAAATTACTTATGTTGCACAATTAGAACCAATTGAATTAAATCAAACCACTGTAACATTTGCAACCTTGCATAATTATGATTTTATTTATAATCTTAATATTAATATTAATGATGAAGTTAAAGTTATTAAATCTGGAGAAATTATTCCTAAAATTATTGCTTTAGTTTCAAAAAATAGTAATGATATATTACCTAAAACTCTAAATTGTCCAGCTTGTGAATCAATTTTAGAGGAAATTGATGATAATGTTGATCAATTTTGTTTAAATCCTAATTGTGATGAGAAAAAAATTAAACAATTAGTTCATTTTGTTTCACGTCAAGCTTTAAATATTGTTGCATTAGGAGAATCAACTATTAGACAATTTTATGAGATTGGTTTAATCACTGATTTTATTTCTATTTTTGATTTAAAAAATAAAAAAGATAGTATTTTATCATTACCTTTATATCAAGAAAAGAAAACTCAAAACATTATTGATGCAATTGAAGCATCAAAAAATATTACTCTTCAAAAAGCGTTATTTGCTTTAGGAATCAAGCACATTGGTTATCAAGTTGCTGGTTTAATTTCTAAAGAAATTGATAAATTATATGATTTAATTAATTTAAATTTAAGTATTTTAGAAACAATTAATACTATTGGTACCAAAATTACCTCTTCTATTGCAGAATACATTCAAGATTCTAATAATCAAGAATTATTAAAACAGTTAGATGAAATTTTAATTTATACAAATCAAACTACATCAAATAGTCAAAAATTAGAAGGTTTAATTTTTGTAATTACAGGTTCATTATCTAAAGATCGTAATTATTTTAAAGAATTAATAGAAAACAATGGCGGAAAAGTAACTAGTGCTATTAGCAAAAATACTAATTATTTGCTTGCGGGAGAAAAATCTGGAAGCAAATTAGCTAAAGCACAAAAATTAAATATCTCAGTCATTAATGAAGAGCAATTTAATGAGTTAATTAAATAATGCAAGTTTTTATTTTTGTTTTTATTACTTTTATTAGTATTTTAATAGGTTCATTATTAATTAAATTCTTTCCCAAAATTAATAATCGATATACTCAAATTGCTTGATCATTAATATTTTTAATATATTTCATAATCTTTAGATATTCAATTGATATTAAAGAACTAATTACTATTTACCAAGATAATAATCCTAGTTTAAACGCAAGATATAGTGGAATTATGTCTAGAATATTCTTTTTAGATTGATGCCCCGCTTTTGCTTTGTTAATTAGTTTTGCATATTTATTTGATAATAAGGGTAGAGTTATTTACATTTTTAGTATTATGTCTATAGTTGGTGGTTATATTACTTTACCTACCATCCCTTTAAGTGAAACTATTGATCATATCACTTTAAAATACTTATTTATAGGTACCGATGTTAATCGTTTATATTTTTTAATGCATTGATATCTAGCAGTAAGCGGTACCATTAGTTTTATTTTTTATACTAAACCTAAATATAGTGATGTCATTTATGCACACATTACTGCAGCTTTATACTTTATTTATGTAGCATTTATTTCTTTATCTTTAGATGTATTACACAATGTAACAGGAATTAGAGAAAGTGATTGAAGACCTGGAGGGGAATATGAAAATGTAATCCCAATCCTTAAAGTTGATTTCCCATATGTTATTATTGTTGGTTTTGGTATGGCGTATATTTTTATTAACTCATCTTTATTAATTAAAGCAGCTTTACACAAACACAAGAAGCATATTTATCATTATTTTAAGAATATAAAAAAATCATCCTAGGATGATTTTTTTAATTATATGTTGAATGTTGAATATTCAACCAATAAATAGGGCAAATTGGAATTATTTATTTCTTTTAATTTCTTTAAGTCTTGCACTTTTACCTTTACGATCTCTCATAAAGTATAATCTTTTTCTACGAACTTTATTTGAACGAACAACTTCGATGTGTGCGATTAATGGTGAGTGAAGAGGGAAAGTTCTTTCAACACCAATTCCATATGACATTTTTCTAACTGTAAAAGTTTCTCTTGAACCAGATTCTTTTTTAGAGATTACTAATCCTTCAAAAATCTGAATTCTTTCTTTTTCTCCTTCACGAATACGTACGTGAACTTTAACATTATCTCCTGTTTGGAATTCTACTAAATCTGTACGTAATTGTGATTTTTCAACTAACTCTAATAAATTATTTCTCATCTTTCATCCTTTCAATTCTTTCAAAAATGTCTGGTCTATTTTTCAAAGTTTTTTCTCTTTGAGCTTTTTCTTTTCATTCTTGAATTTCTTTATGATTTCCACCAAATAATACTTCAGGAACTTTCATTCCTTTATATTCTCTTGGTCTTGTATATTGAGGATAATCTAATCAACCTTTTCCTTGAAATGAATCAAATGTATGTGATTCTTCTTTTATAACTCCAGGTATTAATCTAACAATACTATCAGCCATTACCATTGAAGGTAGTTCTCCACCAGTTAATACATAATCACCAATTGATAATTCTATATCCACTAATTCAACTACTCTTTCATCAAAACCTTCGTATCTACCGCTTATAAAGGTGATTTGATCTTGTTTTGCTAGTTCATTGGCTATTTCTTGATTAAATACTTTACCTTGAGGTGAAACTAATATTTTATATCCGCCACGATCTTTTAATGAATCTAAAGCTAAATCAATAGGTTCTACTTGAAGTAATAACCCATGACCACCACCATAAATTTCATCATCAACCTTACGATGTTTACTTTGACTAAAGTTTCTAAAATCTACAACATCAAAACTTATTAATTTCTTTTCGATTGCTTTATTAATGATACTTTCATTAATAAAAGGTTCATAATAATTTGGGAAAAGTGTTAAAAAGTTGATTTTCATTATTTTTTAAGTTCTTCAGTTAGTTTGTGAGCTCTGAATAAGTTAGCAACTGTCATTGTTGGTTGTGCACCTTTTTTGTATCATGCAGCTGTTTGTTCTTTATTTAAAACAAGTTCTTTAGTTGTAGGATTGTAGTGTCCAAGTGCTTCAATAAATTTTCCATCACGAGGAGCTCTAGCGTCAGCTACAACAATTTTGTAAACTGGTCTAAATTTGCTCCCCATTCTTTTTAATCTAATTTTTACCATATTTGTCCTCCTATTTGCTGTCAAGCATAAGTGCTTGACACTTAATTTGCCTTTATATTATAAAATATAAAATAAAAAACACAACTAAAAAAATTATTTTGTGTTGTGTTTTTTATTAATTATTTTAAAATTGCTCCTAAACCTTTTTCTGCTTCTAATTCTTGATTAACTCTTTCGTCAGATAATTTTTTAACTCTTTCTTTAATTTCTTCCACTTTGCTATCATAAGCGCTTCTAATTCTTTGTTTTTCTTCTTTTGTTTTAGCACTTTCTAACATTCTGTCTCTAATTTCAGCTTCTTTTTTAGTAAGTAATTCAATTAATTTATCTTTCTTGCTTGAACAAGCAACAGCGATAATTGGTGTTGCAGCAACTGCAACTGTTGATAATGATAATAATAATTTTTTCATTCGTTTCTCCTTAAAATATACGTATAATAACTTAAATATTAATATGGTTATGGTTTTTTTAAATGAAAAAATTATTTTATAAAACAATAATGCTTGAAATCCTAATATATTGGATATATATATATATATATGAATACAGTATTCAATATAAATAAGATTTATTCAACTATAAATGTTTTAAATTAAGGTTAAATTATTTATTTTAAATTGTTTTTGATGATCATTTCTTGCTTTTTAATATCAATAAAAGCTTTATTTCCATAAGGTAAAATCATCTTTGGATAACTATGGCCAAAATTAAAATTGTAGTAAATAGTTAAATTACTATCACAAAATACTTCTTGATATATTTTGATATATTCATCAAAATATACTTCATTTTGAGGTTTACCTATAATAATGCCACTAGCATTATTAAATAAACCTTGTTCTTTTAATGCAATAAGCATCAATTTTAAATAATCAGGATTTGATTTAGATTCTGAGGTTTCAAGAAAGATAATTTTATTTTCTTTTAAAGCTATATTATCTAATAATTGATATTTTAAATTAACTTGCTTTTTTTCTAAATATCTAGAACCAGAAACTAATTCGTATAAACTTTCAATACATCCACCATATAAATAACCTTCTAAATAATCATCTCCTTGGATTTTAATTCATCCATTTTGTTCTTGATGCATTATTCTAGAAGTATTTAATTCAGTTGGACTAAAATTAGTCCTTTCTTCATATCAAACATTACTAGGCTGATAAATTCAGTCTTTATCAGTAAATAAATTATTAAATGATTTAAGTGAATAATCAAGCATTTTAGCATCTAATTCTGCAATACAAGTTAAGAAAGAAAGTCCATAATAACTAGTAATTCCTATTTTATTTAACATCAAATGATTTATAGAGCTATCAGAATACCCTAAAAAGATTTTAGGGTTATTTTTAATCGCATTAATATGATTTTGATTATCTAATATGTAACCTATAGTTTTATAAGTATCATCTCCACCTATAGCCGAAAGAATTATTTTAGTATCAGTATCTAAAAATGATTCTATTAAGTCTTTAGCTCGTTCATTAGGGTTATTCTTGATAAAGTCAATTCCTTTTAAACAAGAATTAGAAAAATTAGGTCTAAGACCTAATTTTTTAATCCGTTTAATTCCTAGAGCATATTGATGAGCACAAAAAGGTTCACCTAAAGCTCCAGATGACAAGCTAACAACAGTTAGTTTGTCATTTAATTGTAATTTCTTCATTTATTATTTATAAGGAATAATGTGAATATGTGTATGAAATACTTCTTGACCTGCACAAGGTTCATTATTCACTTGTAATTTATAACCCTTAGCTTGATTATTAATAATTAAATTATTAGCTAATTCTTTAGCTTTAGATACTAAATAAATAAAATCATTATCATTGATATCAATTAAATTTTTTGAGTAATTTTTAGGAACTACCAAAAAATGACCTGGTTGTTTTGGATTGATATCATAAAAAGCAATAACTAAATCATCTTCATAAAGAATTTTTGCAGGAATATCTTTATTAATTATTTTGCTAAAAATTGTTTCCATTATAATCCTTATTTATTTTGTTCTACAAAAGGTAATTTATTAATTTGTTCATTAATTTCTTTTGATTTACCTTCTTTTAAAGAATAACCAAGTTTAACAAATGCTTTTTGAGCATTAGTTAATAATGTATTATCTTCAACAGCAAATCATGTTTGGATTTTAAGTAATTCATCTTTTAAATACGAATCTTTAAAACTTAATTTTTTAACCGCTTTATTATCTACTGTAAATTCTGACATTGAAGGAAGTAATAAATTCATATATGACATAAAAATAGATTGTGTATCTTTAGCATTTGAATTTAATACACTTAAAGGTTCTTTTAAAACACCTACATTTTGTTCAATAGTTACTGGAACCAATTGTCCTTTTTCAGTATTGTAAAATCCTGAATAAACATTATTATCATTGTTATCTGAAACTAAAGCAGTAGTATTGTAATCTGGATTATTATTTAATGATTTAACTCCGACAAAACCTAAAAGATTTTGCTCATACACTTTATTTTTAGGAGATAAATAGAAGTTATCAAAAGTAACTTTATTAATATCTTTGCTACCTAAAAAATCATTGTATTCAGTAGTATTTTTAAATGTATAACCATAGTTATTTAATATGTTAAAATTACTGTCATTTTTATATTCTCATAATAATGCATATTTTTTATCTAAAGTATAAGAAATTAAATTAAAGTAATTTAAATCATATTTATCTTTATTTTTATCAAATTCAGTTGAATTAATTTTTTCTAATTGGTCTTTATTATTAATTTCAAAATATTTATTAATTAATAAAACATTATTAATAAAACGATATAAGGTAGAATTTTTAGCATTGTATAATGCTAAAAATACATCTTCATTTAATTCATTAGGATTTGCAGCAAAATTATTTACAACCATTGCAACTGATGGATCAATAATATTAATTCCATCTTTTTGCATTTCAATTTGTTTTGCTAAAAATTGATCATCTTTAAATAATGAAAGTGAATAATAAGCTTTAAATACTTCATAAGCTTTTGCTTTATAATCAGCATTTGCTAAGAATTTTTCTTTGATTAATTTTTCTTCAAAATTTGTGTTAGCCAAATTAACATTGTATAAACTAGCTAATGTTTGAGCTGTTCAAAATTCAGTAGCATATTCAGGAATTTGCTTATTTTTAAACTCATTATCTTGCTTAATTTTATCAAGTGAATCTTGGGTTTTACCACAAGCAACTGATAATGATGTAAATAAAGGAACAATACTTAATGAACTTAATCATAATAATTTATTTTTTAATTTCATTATTTTCCTCCTTTATTTAAAACATTTAATTCATTTAATGCATTCTTAATTACGTTTTTAGCATTTTGATTACCTGAAGTTAATTTAATACTAATTTCTCCATTAGCGATACTAAAGTTTAAGTTATTTTGCTCTTTAGTTTGATCTTTTAAGTATTTTGAAACGTTAGATAAAATCTTAATATTATTAACCGCTTTTAATGATTCTTGAGTTGATTTACTATATTTAATTAATTTAACAATTTCTTGTTTTTCTTTAGTTTTATCAGCATCAGTTTTTGTATCTTTTAAAAGATCTTTTAATAAATCTGAATCAACTAGTTCATCATTAGAATTTAATTTAAAAACATTAGCAATTAATTGGAATTCATTAAAGTCCATTGATAATGTTTTATTAACATTAAGATATTGAGTTTTTTGGTTTGCATAAGCTTCTAAATCAGATTTTAATAAATTAATATATCGCTCTTTGTTTAAAAACTCAGTTCTAATTCATTGTGGTTTACCATTGTTAAAAACAATGTATCCTCCACCATTATCATTCATATCACTTACTTTGAAGAAGCTACTAAATGTGTTTTGTTCATTATTGGTGCTGTTGAAGTTAGGTAAATAACTAGTTTGTAAATATTCATTCATTAAATCTTTATTATTAGAAATTTGTTTAATGAAATCTTCAATAACATTATTAATTTGTTCTACTTTAATTTGCCTTGAAATATCTGTTTTTGCTTTAATAGCATTAATTTTATTTTCTCATTCAGTAGGCAATTTTAATCAATTAGCAAAACTAAAGCTTGCTAATTGAACAGTACTATTATTTTCACCTTTTAATTGGTCAATAATTGAACCAATACCTACACTTGCATCATTAATAAGAATGCTATCTAGTGATTGAATTCCACTAGTGCCTAAATTAGATACTTTATTATTAGTAGAACCTTTTAAGAAAATATTATACTCTTTAGTTTGTTGACTTAAGTTATCATTAACAATATATTTACTTGCAGGTAAATATAGTTGTTTCATTTTATCCAAATAAGGAACAACTGTATTTTCTTGTTTATCATCATTGTTATATGTGTAAGAAAGTAAAAATTGTAAATAATTCTTATCATCTTGATCAAAAGTTCAATTTGGAACTATTTCACCTTCTTGTTTTCCTGGAAGCGGAATAATTGTATTGATTAATAATTTATTTGAATCAAAGTATTTTGATATTTGACTAATTGGTGACATATATGCAGGTACATATGATTCGGTTTTTAAAATTTTAATATTATCATTTGAGCTATTAGCAAAATATAAAACGTTGTTATTATCGTTTCAATTATCTAAAACACTACCATCTTTTAAATCTGGGAAGATTAAATCACCTTTTTTAACAACAATTTTTCCTCCACTAATCCCTGTATTACCTAAACTATTTTTTGTTTCAATATCGCTGCTTGCTGTTTTTAATCAAGATTTATTAGCATCAATAATTTGAATTCTAAATCTTCTAGTTGCTTGTTTTTCAACTTCTTTAAAAGTTAAATATTCTACAGCTTCATCAATTGTTTTGCTATTACCATTTTTTTCATTAGCTAAATATTTATTAAAGCTATCTTGTCATCCTTGAGGTCTTTGAGTTTGAAATTTAATTTTTTGATCTAAAATTGCATTTCTTTGTTTAGTTTTAATATCTTCTAATGAAGGTAAAGCAATATTAGTAATTCTTGGTTCATTATCTTTTAAGGTAGCATTAATTTTAGCTTGATATTGAATTGAGTATTGTGCTTCTTCTTGATATCAGTAAAATACTAATTTACGATATAACTTATCAATATCTTTTTTAATTTCTTTATCATTGTTGTCTAATCTAGATACTAATTGACCAACACTAATTTGATTATTATTGTTTGAATTATTTTGATCATTAAACCCAATTACTGAAACGCTTGAATCTAAAGGCTGAACGTAATTAATTTTATTATTAGCAATACCTAAAGGGATTGCAATTGCACCAATTACACCAACACCTAAAGCACTCAAAATAGCAATTGAGAGTTTTTTTCTTTTTGAACGATTAGTACTTTGTTTAGCATGTTTTTGTTCATGTTTATCATTTAATTCACTTAAACGTTCAAAGAATGATTTTTGATTTTTTGCCATACATCTCCTATATTCCTTATTAAAAATAATTTATTTTAATTAGGTAATTTTTATGTTAATTATATCAAATTATAATTATTTATTATGCTTAGATAATTTGCTAGTTAATAAAAAATACATCAAATAATTGATGTATTTTAAAGTTTTATTTTTTGTATGCTTTAACTGAATATTTGTATTTAAATCATTTGGTCTGCTTGATTTTATGCAATACAAGCACTTGACCAATAGTTCATATTCCAGCAAACATTCAGTACAATTGAACCCCAGCAGTAAAGATTATTGTAATTACTGTGAAGACAATTAACATAATTCTTTGAGTACGTTCTGATTTCTTTAAAGCTTCGACTTCTGCAATAGTTGTTCTTTGACGTAATCTCTTACGGTTAAGTAATTGCGGTAATAATTGTGATAACAATTGTACAACAACCGCAGCAACAATAACTCATAAGTAAACTCAATTTCCTTGTAATAAGCTTTGTCATGATGTGGTTGAGAAATTAATTCCTAATCATTCTGTGGCTTTAATTTCAGGTAGTCCTTGAATAACCCTTCACATCGCTAAGAAAATTGGAATGGAAATTAACATCGAACCAAAAGTATCTAAAGGATTTAAATTATATTTGCTATATAAAGAAGAGATTTCTTGTTGCTTACGCATTTTCATCGCTTTATTATTTTCGAAACCTTTGTACTTAGCTTCTATTGAAGCTTTTTTAACTTTTAAATCTTCTTGAACTGATTGTGTCATTGTAGATTTAAATGTAATTGCAAGTGATAATAAACGAGTAAGAACAATAGCTATAATTAATGAAATAATTGAAGCTCACCCGTTTAAATCAGGCATTGATTGACGAATAGATTGCATTAATCTTGCAAGTGGAAAGACTAATAAACCAAAGAATGGACCAAATTCTCAAGCTTCTTTTCAAGAAGTGATTGGTCTTTGAGACACATCACCTCTTAACACTAATGAATCTACAGGGTTTAATCCTTTGATATTAGCAATTCCAACTTTTCCATTATTAGTAATATTAATATTATATGAAGTTGCAAGTAAATAATTTGTTACAACATCGTTGTATGCTTGAAGAATTTCAACTTGTTTTTTAGGTAATTTAACTTTTAATAATGTAGTTAATTTGAAATAATCACCAGAATATTCTAAGTTAGAATTTTGTGCTTTTTCAAAATTTTGAACTTTAGAAACTAAATTATTTGTGTTTAATTCTGATAAATTAATTAACCCACTTCTAAGAGCTGTAATTTTTGTTTGAATATCTGATATTTTTTGATCTTTATCCGCAAATACAAAGTTGTTATTTGCTTTTAATTTTTCTAATAAAGCAGATATTTTTTCCATTGTTTCAACAGTAGCAATATATTTATTTACAGAAGCTTTAAACTGATTAACATCAGCTTCTTTATCTTTTCCTGGATTATTTTTAGCAAATTCATCATTTAATTGGTTTAATTTTGTTTTTACTGCTTCTACTTTAGTTAAAGCTTCACCAGTAAGTTTAAAATTACCAAAATTTCTAAATTCATTATATGCAACAAGATCTTCTGAACTCATAATTTCATCAATATATTGAGCAAATGTTATTTTATTTGTTCTATCTTTATTAATTTCATTATAAATTGTTGAATTTTCTCCAAATGAATATCTGTATAACATTTGAAGAACATCGTTTGCATATTGAATATTAGCTCATACAGCTTTATCAATTGTTGAATTAGCTTCATTATAATTATCAACTGTAAATAAACTACCTCTAAATGCTACATTATAGTAATTATTGTCTATTAATGCAGGTTTTTTATCTTTACCTAATTCATACTCGAATAATGTTGAATCAGGTTTTCCATTTGAAGGTAAAGTAATAAAGTATTTAATTTCTGTTGGTACATATAATCTAGTATATGACTCAGTAGTTTGATTTTTAAATAAGTATTTACCATCTTTTGAAATAATAAATGGTAATTGATCTTTTATTTGATTATTATCTTCAGAAATTAAACCTTCTGCTTTTAATCTATCTAATACTAATTTATTTGCTTGGTTATTTTTTGGTGTACCAATTACTCTAATAGAAGAGTTGAAGGTATCATATTTACCATATTGACCATTATTATCTTTTGTTTGTTTAATTAATTGTTCAATTAATTTAACATTAAATTGTTTTTCATTAACGTGGAAGTTAATATCATTATTTAAACTTAAGACATCAAGATTAATATTTTCATCTTTATTATCACTTATTTTTATTTTCTTTTCATTGCTTATGAATGTATTAACTCTTGGAGCTATATCATTTTTACTTTTATAAAATTCAGTTCCATTTCCTACAGAACCTGAAGTTTTAACTGTAAAACTTTGCACACAACCTGTTAAAGTTAATCCAAAAATAAGAATATAAAAAATGATTTTTAATCATTTAAGTACTTTCTTTAATATTTCTTTTCTTTTTTTAACAGGGTTGTTATTATTGGTAAAATAATTAAATTGTTTAGATCTTGCCATTTTTCCTAAATTTCTCAAAGAGTTTATTTATTTCATCTTTTTTAGTTTTAAAATCAGAAACAACAAAATCTTTGCGGGCAATAATTACAAATTCATAATTTAAATCATAAAGATTTAAATCGTGTAAAATTGCTCTTAATTGCCTTTTATAAAAATTACGACCTACAGAATTAGCGAATTTCTTAGGTACAGTAATACCAATTTTTAAACTAGTTGATTTTTTGTAATAAACAATTAAAAATCTATTTAAAAATTGTTGTTTAGTATTGATTACTTGATTAAATTCTCAATTCTTTTTTAGTCGATATTCTTTTTTCATTATTATTTAAACTTTAATTATTTGTCTGAAACTGTTAATCTTTTTCTACCTTTAGCTCTTCTGTTTGCTAATACTTTTCTTCCATTAGCAGTTTTCATTCTAGCTCTAAATCCGTGAACTTTAGCATGTTTACGTTTGTTTGGTTGATAAGTTCTTTTGCTCATTTTTCCTCCTTTATATAAATAATATAAGCGTGCTTATATTATACAATAAAAATAATTATTAATTACTTTTATTTAAAGCACCAAAAGCACTATATAGTATATATAAAAGTTAAATAAATACAAATTTTACAATTTTAAATTGTGTATAATTTACACAATAAAAAGAGGTGATATGCTAGATTTTAAACATATATTAAATAATGAAAAAAAAGTTAGACAAAATTTAATTAATCGTGGTTTTAATATTGAAATTTTTGACCAAGTGGTTGTTTTATTAAAAGATCGTGGTTCATTTATGAGCAATGAACAAGCTAAAAGAGCAGAATTATCTAAATTATCAAAATTATTTGGTCAATTCAAAAATCAACCTGAAGAATTAGCTAAATTAAAAGATCAAATTGCTACTATTAAGCAAGAATTAGAAACTTTAACCACCCAAACCAATGAAATTAATAGCAAAATTAATGAATTAATTTTACAAATTCCTAACGAACCTTTAGATGAAGTACCTGTTGGTAAAGATGAAGATGAAAATATTGTAATTAATACTTATGCTGATTTAGGAAGAAAGTTAGTTAAAGATGTTTTACCTCACTATGAAATTGCAAAACAATTAGATATCATTGATTTTGATCGTGCAACTAAACTTTCGGGTTCTAGATATGTAATTTATAAAAATAAAGGTTCTCAATTAGTTAGAGCCTTAATTAACTTTATGTTAGACCTTCATGCAACTAAAGGTTATAATGAATTTAATACACCTGTTATTGTTAATTCTTCAATGCTTTATGGTACAGGTCAATTACCTAAATTTAAGGAAGATTTATATAAACTTGAAGGTTTAGATCAATATTTAATTCCTACAGCTGAAGTTACATTAACCAATATTTATAATCATGAAATAGTAGATTTATCTACTCCTTTTAGAGCCACAGCTTATACTGAATGCTTTAGATCTGAAGCAGGAAGTTCTGGAAAAGATACTAAAGGTATCATTCGTCAACATGAATTTAAGAAAATTGAGTTAGTTAAAGTAACAACTCAAGAAGATGCAATGCGCGAATTTAAATTAATGCTAGAAGATGCAAAAGATGTCTTAAAAGCATTAGAAATTCCATTTAGAGAGCTACAATTATGTACTGGAGATATGGGATTTAGTGCTAGAACTACAGTTGATTTAGAACTATGATTACCTTCAGAACAACGTTTTAGAGAAGTTTCTTCAGTAAGTTATATGGGAGATTTTCAAGCTCGTAGAGCAATGATTAGATACAGAAATAGCGAAGGTAAAACTGAATATGCTCATACAATGAATGGTTCAGGTTTAGCTGTTGATAGAGTTATTGCTTGTATTTTAGAACAATACCAAAATCCAGATGGAACTATCACCATTCCTACTGTTTTAAGAAAATATATGAATAATCAAGAATTGATTAAATAAAAAGATGAATTGTAAAATTCATCTTTTTTGTTAGCTATATTGTAGTTTTAAGGGTTGCTCTTTAGCTAGAATTTTATTTTTTACAAAATAATATCTAGCACTAAATAACCCCACCACAAATCCATAAGCTGTCATATAAGTTAAAGTTATAGTTAATCATAAAGGTAAATGTCATTTACCATTAAGTAGCTTTCTAACACCTTTATAATCACCCTCATATCAGTCTTTGATTTTTACTCCTGTTACATTTTGGTCAATATTTAAAACATAAGCATTAAAAATAACATAAGCAAAAAATATTAATGCAATAATATGAATTGCTAAAAGATCTTTTTTATAAACAATGTTTTTAAAGTTTACAAAGGCTAAACTTCCAAAAACAATTAAGAATCAATGCATTAAGAAATATAATCTATTTTCATTAGTTCCAACAAATACTCACTTAGGTGTAAAATATTGATCTTTTTCAATAGTTGCAATTAAAGGCATTACTATTAATCCACCTAATATACAAAATGGACTTACTAAAAAAGCTCAACGCTTAGTTTTATCTAAAATCATTGATACGCATAATGCTATAGAGAAAAATGGACATAAATCCATAAACAATGATTTACTTAAAGTATAACTTCGAAACATTGTTATTGTGTCTTCAGGATACTTATCTTTAAATCATTCAGGTATCATAGCGTTATTATTTAAAGCTTCTAATAAAAACTTTCAGTTTTGACTAAATCTTAATATAATAAAATATGTTAGGAAAAATATTCCTATCACAATACGTAGTCAATACTTATCAAAAACGTTATTATATTTCTTATTTAACCATAAGGATAATATTACAGATACTATAGTTATTAAAACTATTGGTATTGTTAATTCTAAATAATGCATAAAATAAGTATATCAAATTATATGAATTGAGGTATTATGCAAAAAGTCTTTGCTTATGATTTAGATGGTACATTATTAATGAAAGATAATACAGTTCATCCATACACTCAAAAGTGCTTAAAAATGGTTCAAGATAAAAACCATATTAATGTAATAGCAACTGGTAGAGGTATTAAAAAAGTAATACCACTCATTGAGAATGGGATTATTAAAAATATGGATTATATTGTTTTTTCAAATGGTGCAGGTATTTATAACATTCAAACCAAAGAAATACATTTAATTAATAACCTAGATCCTAAAATATTTGATATGTTATATCAAAAAGCATTACAATATAATTTAATTTTAACTATTGATACTATTAATTACAATGGAACCATATTACCAAACAATGATTATCCAAGATGAATGTCAAAAGAACAAATTATGGATATGAATATTTTGAATGTAGCTTCATATTATGAAATTAAAAGCTTAATTCATACTCAACCTAATTCAGTAACTCAATTAGCTTTAAGAAATCCTTTAAAATTAGCAGCTCAAATTACTGATGAAGTTAAAAAATCAATTGATTTAGATAAATATGAAGTATATTTAACCAACTCAGTTTATACTGATGTTAATCCAAAAAATACTTCAAAATTAAATGGATTAAAATATTTATTAAAGTTACTTAACACTAATACTGATTCATTAATAGCTTTTGGAGATAGTGGTAATGATGTACCAATGCTATATGAAGCAAAAATTGGAGTTAGTTTAGGTAATGGAACCAAAGAAGCAAAGGAGGTGTCAAACTTAATTATAGGTGATCATGAAAGCCCAACTATTGGGCACACAATTTTATCACTTATTGATTAAAAAACTACTATGATACAGAATACTTTTTATTTTAAAGAATCATCAAATCTATTAAATGAATTATTTCATCCTAAGTGATTAACCAATCTTATTTATGGATTTGAAATATTAACAGTTATATTAATTATTTCTTTAAGTCTTCCACAATTATTTAAGTTACTTAAAGATAAAAAAACTGGTGAAATTAATTTCGTTTCATTTTGAATTTTCCACTTTGGAATTTTATTCTGAGTTCTTTATGCTGCTACTTTTAGGGGTAATTTAATTAATGTTATTATTGCTGATGGTATAGGTGTATTTGTTAATGGGATAATGACTTATTTACTTTATTATTACAAGGATGATTTTAATAAATCAACCAAAAATAAAGCACTTATTTTAGTAATATTTACCTGAGTTATGAATATTGCTTTAATAGCAATTTATATAATAAATCAAACTAAAGATAATACCTTAACTGTTTCACCACAGTTTTCATTAGTTGTTTCATTAATTGGTCCTTCATTTACAACTTTAGCATTTACTCCTCAATTAATTAAATCATTTAAAACCAAACAATGACAAGGTGTTTCTTATTGAATGTTTGTTTTATATGTGGTAAATAACATTGTTTGAATTATTTGATGAATTTTAAAAATCTATGATGACAAAACTTATGGTGCGGGAGATCAATTTGTTGGATTAATTGGTGGATTAATATGACAAATTATTTCATTACTCATATTCTCGGTTCAACTTGGATTTACTTTATATGATAGACATTTAATTAAACACAACAAAAAAGTAATTAAATAAAAAACTTATAGCTTAAGCTATAAGTTTTTATATTAAATTTCGTCATTATTCCCTGTAATAGCTTGATAAATTTGGTGAGAAAATTGTTTTCCGAATAATATTTTTAAAATATAAAATCCAAAATCTAAAGCTGCTCCTGCAGATTTAGCTGTAAAGATTTTATCAGTTGTTTTAGTAATATATGCTTCTTTGCGATTTGATGTTTGAAATTCTTTAGATCATTCAGAAGGATATGATGAATAAGGGCTATTATTTGGAATTAATTTATGTTCTAATAAAACATTAGGAACATCACAAATAGCAAATAAATATTTATTATTATCAATAAAATATTGAACTAAATTTAAAGATGTTTGATCTTTTCTTAAAATTTGAGCCCCTTGACCTCCTGGAATATATAAAGCATCAAATTCATCTGCATCAATTTTATTAGTTGTTTGAATATCATTAACTAATTGTGCTTGACCAGATACTTTAATACCTTCAGGATTATAATAAACAATTTTTTTGAATTTTTTACTACGTTGAAGAACTAATAAAACAGAAGCAAATTCAATATCGTTGAATTTATTTTCTAATAAAACTAATAAATTCATTATTTTCTCCTAATAACTTTTTTATAAATTAAAAATAATATTAAAGCTAAAGGTAATAAAACTACTAAAACAAAGATAATGATATAGGTTTTTAATCAAGCTCTATTTTCTTGTTTTTTACTTGCTTCAATGGTTGCAAAGAAATTTGCTGCAACTTCACCTGATAAATGATTTTTAAGAGCATTTAATCTTTTTAAATCATAAATTTTAAAGATAGTGAATAAAAGACTAACTCCACCAATAACCCCTAATAAAGAGTAGGCTAGAACTTCAACATTTCCAAATCATTTATCAAATACATTATGAAATTTAATATCTAAAAAGAAATTAAATGCACCACTTGTTCCTTCTTTACCAATAACAATATGTTGATCTTTTAATAGAAAAATCAATAAAGTAAATAAACCAAAATATGTAATAAAGAATAAGAATAATCAATTTAATCTTAATTTCTTAAATACTATACCTTGATAAATTTCATAAAACACTGAATATGTTGGCGTATCTTTGTGTTCAATATTTTGTCTAATTTTTCTTTCTGTTGCATTTAAATTTTTGTATTTTAAAATGTTTTTAATTAAAAATACAAGTGAAATTAAAAGTGCTGCACCAATTAAAACATATCACCCTATTCCTAAAGATGCTGATTTATCATTGTCAATAACTACCTTTTTGGTATTTAATACAAAATTAATTACTCCTGCTACAATAGAACCAATAAAGAAAGTTAAATAAACTAAAATGCTAAATAGTCTAATTTTTCTCTCTCTAACTAATGTACTATAAAGATCTGAGTTAATTTGATTATTCTTATCAAAATAAGTGTGTTCTTGAGTTTTTAATAATTCATTTACTTCTAATGAATTGTTCTCTATAGCTTCCACCTGTTGATCATGTGGCATTTTTGCTTTAAACATAATTTCTCCTTTTAATTGTTGTTTGTTAAGAAATTATTAATTATTTCTTGAGCATTTATTGAATCTAAAACATCAGCAGGTATTATATCTTTTAATACGCTATCAGTCATTTTTCCAAAAACTTCAGTAGCTTGTTTTGAATCAAATTCTTTATTAAGTTTTTTAACAACACTAATTATTTCATTAACTTCTTTGTTATTTTTGTTATTAGTTAAGAAGTTATTTACTTGTTTTTCAACATCTTTAGTTAATGATTCTTTAATTTTTTGAGCTTGTTGTTGTGCAGGAAGTGAATCAAATGATGAATCTTCTTGTTTTAATTTATTAATTACACTGCTTTTAATTTTTTGTACTTCAGTTTTTAAATTATTGACATTTTTTTCGTTTTTCTTTAGTTCTTCTTTTACTACGTTTTTAATTATTTCAGTTGTAGCTTCTTGTAATCTTGGTTCTTCAATAATTCTTTTTAATTCTTTAACACTTGCTTCATTTTTAAGATCTTTAGAATTTAAAATTTGGTTAAATAATTTTTCTCTTCCTGATGCAGATGTTAATTTACTTACAAGTTCCTGAGTTTCAAAACTAAATAATCCTGCTCAACTAGTACCTTTACCAAAAGTAATAATTTTTAATGCTGATCCTGTAAATGAGTTAAATGTTTTATTTTGACTTGATAATAATAGTGGGTTTGCAATAGTAGAAGCATAAGGTATTGTTAAAGCTGCTCCTAATGACCCAGTAACAAGTCTTTTTCATAGTGGGAAACGTTTTCTAGCTCTTGTATAATTAATAATTAATGTAGTTATAAATACAATAATCATTAATATTGTGTAAGTTATATATGCAATTAACACAGCTAAAAATGAAGATAGTGAATTTGCTGGGAGAAATTCTCTTCATTTTGCGGGTACTATTGCTATAACTTTGTCTATTAATAATCCTGGTAAAAATAATGAAGTAATACCAGTGATCAATATTGCAATTCCTATCCCAATAAGAAATTTTCATTTTAATCACATTGAAATTAAAAATGTAATTAAAACTAATCCTATAAATATTAATATTGCATATGTAGGAAGAAATGCAAGAATTTTTTCTAGTTCTTTAATTGATTTTCCTGCTTCTGCTAAAAGCGGTTGTGTCGTTTCTTTCATTGTTCTCCTTATTTTTTATAAATATTTTGCATTTTTATTTTTTAATCATGGTGATTTTTGTTTGATACGATCAATAAATAATTTTCCATCTAAATGATCTAACTCATGTTGGAACACAATAGCTAAATATCCACTAAGAGTAAAACGCATAAATTTACCTTCGTTGTAGCTATATGCTTCAACAACGATTTTTTCACTTCTATGCACATATCCTTCTTGATTTGGTCAATCTTCAGGAACACTTAAGCACCCTTCACCTTCTGCTAAAGCGATTTTTTTATCGCTTTTATAAACTAATTTAGGGTTAAATAAAACATCTTTAAATAAAACTTTATGATCTTCTGTTTGAACAAAAACATAAAATGCTCTTTTTAAAATTCCATATTGTACAGCTGCTACTCCAACTCCTGGTCTAAATTTTGTCCCTTCTGTTTGTGAATCATCAATGTGATAAATCATTCTTTCTGCTAATTCTTTATCTTCATCGCTTAATGGAAGAGCTACTTCCTGCGATCTTTTCCTTAAAACTTTTTCAGGTAATTCTGTTAATACTATATTAAATTTTTCCATATTATTTATATTATATAATATTAACTATATTTAAGTGGAGGACTTGTGATTTATTCTATTTTTATTAATATTGCTTTTTTAATTTTTGGTTATTTGATTGGATCGATAAATTTTGCTATTTTAATCGGTCATAAAACCAAACAATTGGATGTAAGAGATTATCATTCAAAAAATGCTGGAGCTACTAATTCTACTAGGGTTTTAGGTAAGAAATTAGGTTTAATTATTTTAATTTTAGATATCTTAAAAGCTTTAATTCCTGTTTTAATAGTAAGGTCATTAATTTATGCTTTTCCTATTGGTGAATATTTATTTTATTTATTTCCTATAATTACTGGATTTGGAGTAGTGGTGGGTCATATTTATCCAGTATTCTTTAAATTTAAAGGTGGAAAAGGTGTTGCTTGTTGTGTTGGTGTGTTAATTGCAATTAATTCATTATTACTTTTAATTGCTGCAGTTTTCTTTTTTGGAATTATCTTTTTATTCAAATATGTTTCTCTTGCAAGTATATCAACCGCAGTAATTATGACTATTTTTGTATTCATCCCTTGATTTTCATCTTCAATACTAGGTTGAACCACAATTAATCCATCATTATTTTATGTTAATGGAATATTTTACATATTATCAGCTGCATTGTTAATTTATTCTCATCGTAGTAATATAATAAGATTAATTAACCATCAAGAAAGAAAAATAAAATTTTAATAATTCAATAGTTCTAATGGACTATTTTTTATATTTTTTATTCATAAAATTCTTTAAATCGGTTCAAAAACAATCGATATATATATATATATATGCAACATTCATTATAGAGAACATTTCCTTATTTCTAGTGTATAAATAAACTAGAACACATTTAAGTGTCAATATAGAAGAAGGAGATATATGAACTCATTAAAATCAAAAATTCAAAAAGCGTGATGAGCTAATATGGTTCTTTGAATCATTTCAGTTGTATTTACCATTTTTTACTTTATTCCATTTTTATACTTAGTTAACCTTGTATTTAGTTGAATATTTGGTCTAGGATTTTTCATAGCAATGATTGTATTAGGAGTTTTCTTAAATAAAGCTAAAAATTCAAGTGTTCCTCAAAGGATTAAATCTGCTGCTAAAACATCAAGTGTTATTTTCTTTGTTTTATCAGGTATCCAAGTATTTACATTAATCCTTGGATCAATTCCACTTATTGGATTAGCTGCAGCTGTTATTAACTTTATTGCATTTATTATTTGAATCGTTGCAATGGTAAAAGCTCGTTACACATATAAAGAAATGAGCGAACGTTCAGAATAATATATCTAAATAATCTTCATATGAAGATTATTTTTTTATTAATTATTGTCAAAGTATTAAATTAACTTATTATTAAAAATTTTAAAATTACAATGTAAATTTTTGAAAAAGTTAAAAAAGAGCATTTTAAATGCTCTTTTTATGTTTTTTTTGTTAAAACTTGGAAATCCTGCAGGTTTGGTGGTAGGTCTAAATGTTGATTCATTTCATTCTTTAGGAATATATTTTGGTTTGATTATCTCTTTCCCCTTTAACAATTCTTTTTTAAAGTCTAAATTTAAAAATTCAATGCCATTTAGTTTAAAGTTTTTAAACTCATCATCTGATAAATAAAGACCTATTGCTTGATGTTTAATTTCTTGTATTGGTTTAATATCATCAAGATTGGTTATATTAATCCTGCGACCTCAACTATTTTTAACACCATTTATAATTTTATTTTCAACAAATGAATATGTATCTATGTCTTTTCTATTATGTATCCCTACATCTTTTACTAAGTATAATGTATTTTTATTAAATAAAGGTGTAATGTAATTTAAATCAGTTATTAATCGATGATCATAAAATGATGTGTGTTTGTATTCTAAATCAATAATGAGAATGTTTTTCTCTTGGATATTGCTTGAGTTTCCATATGGTAATGACACATATTCATTTATATGTTTCTTAATATTTTCTTTAGATATGAGTAATAAATTAATTTTTAACTCAGGATTTGTATTTTGTATTTTGTTAAAGATTTCTGGTTGATAAAAATAAACACCATCATTATTTCCGCTGTTAGGTGGTAAATGAAAGACAGAGATATTATTTCATTCGTTTTTTGTAATTAATGCATTAGATGAAAATTCAAATCTATCAATATAATTGCCGGTAAAATAATTTATATATGTTGTTTTATTGTTCGATTCGTTTTTTACTCAGTTAGGAATATTTAATCAATCACTATTTTTGAATTCGTCATTAGCTAATATTTTCTTATCAATGATACTTTCATATTCCTTGCTATTTAAGTTAGTATCATATTCTTTTGTTCAAAAACCATGTTTTTTAATAGCTTTTATAGGTAATGAGACTTTTATAAGATCAATAGTAGTTATCAATTTCGCATCTTTTATGAATTTCTTATAAAATTCATTATATATACTTTTATAATCTTTCTCATATCTGCTGCTGAATAAAAGTTCTTTAGATTGTTTATCAAATTCCCAAGGTCAATAACCGATTTTTTGAAAATCAATAGCGAAAACCGTATTCAATTTCATTTTATTTAATTCATTATTTCAATCATCTATTTCTTTGTTACTATTCTCATTTATCTTATTTAATTTATCAATGTTGTATTTCTTGATAATTAGTTTAGAAATTGTCTCTTCTTTTTCTTGTGTTCTAGAACAAGATACTATGGGTAATAAAACGGATAATGATGCTAATGGAATAAAAATTAGGTTTTTGAGTTTCTTAATATTTAATTTTAGTTCTATACTAAACATATTTTTTATAAATTTCTTTTTCATGATTGCCATTCATTTTTAGATAATTTTTATTTATCCATAGAAGTTTTTTACTTTTATTTTGTGTGCATTTTTATGGATTTTTGCAATATAAATTCTAAATAAAACAATATAAATAGGATAATTTTTAATTATGATTAGCCTATAGTAACTTCCCTTCAGTTTTTTTCTCATTCTATAAGGTTATATTCTGGCTTAATCTTATTTTTTCCTTTTAATATTTCTTTTTTGAAATCTAAATTTAAAAATTCAATACTATTCAATTTAAAGTTTTTAAACTCATCATCTGATAAATGAATTCCTATTGCTTGGTGTTGAGTTTCTTGTTTAGGTTGAACATCCTTTAGATTGATATTTTTAAATTTATAACCTAGACTTTTTCTAACACCATCTATAACATACTCACTATCATAATATAGAAAAGGGGAATCATTATTTCTGTTATGTTTTCCTATATCTTTCACTAGGTATAGTGTATTTTTATTGAATAAAGGTGTAACGTAATTTAAATTGGTCATTAGTAGATGGTTATAAAATGATGTATATTTATACTCTAAATCAATAATTAGAATGTTTTTTTCTTGAATGTTGTTTGAATTTCGATATGGTAGTGATACATATTCATTTATATGTTTCTTAATATTTTCTTTAGATATAAGATATAAATTGATTTTTAATTCAGGGCTTGTGCTTTGAATTTCATTAAAAATTTCTGATTGATAAAAATCTACATTATGTTTCCCACCACTACTTCCGTATTGATAATAAGGTTGGTGAAAAATCAAGATATCATTTCATTCATTTTTTGTAATTAACTTATTTGGAGAAAATTTAAATCTATCGATATAGTTACCGGTAAAGTAGTTTATGTGTATTATTTTATTGTCAGTGTCACTTTTTACTCAAGTGGGTGTAATTAACGAAATGCTAGTCTCAAATTCTTCATTAACTAATATTTTTTTATCAATAATACTTTGGTATTCTTTGCTATTTAAGTTAGTATCATATTCTTTTGTTCAAAAACCATGTTTTTTAATAGTTTTTATAGGTAATGAAACATTTATAAGATCAATAGTAGTTATTAATTTCGCATCTTTTATGAATTTCTTATAAAATTCATGGTATATACTTTTATAATCTTTCTCAAATCTATCTCTTGATAAAAGATATTTAGATTGTTTATCAAATTCCCAAGGTCAATACCCGATACTTCTAAAATCAGCAGCAAAAAGAGTGTTGAGCTTCATTTTATTCAATTGTTTTTCTCACTCTTCTATTTCATCTTCGCTTTTTTCATTTATCTTGTCTAATTTATAAATATTGTATTTTTTAACAATTAATTGTGCAATCCTTTTTTCTTTTTCTTGCGTTCTAGAACAAGATACAATGGGTAATAAAATGGGTAATGATGCTAATGGAATAAAAATTAGGTTTTTGAGTTTCTTAATATTTAGTTTTAGATTTGTATTAAGCATATTTTTTAAAAATTTCTTTTTCATGATGCCTTTCATTTTTTAAATAATTTTTTTATTAACGAAACTCCTTTCTACTTTTATTTTATTCTTTTCTATATTAGATTTTTTAAAATTCTTGCACCATAAAAAGTAAAAAATTAATATAAAAAAAGTAGTATAAACCAAGACAAAAAAAGATGGCATTCATATCCATCTTTCACTCTAGTTTAATATACTCATTTAAATTATTTTCCTATTATCAAAAAAAGTATTAGAAGTTAAAAAATATTAATTACAATGTAAAATTTGCAAAAAATATTAAAAAACATATTTTTTAAGCGTTTTATTAACTTTTTTATTAATGTTGGAAACTTTAAGAATAAAAAAATAATCCTTGATTAAGGATTATTTTGTAGGACCAATTTTTTATTAATCGCTATTGGTTTGCGATAAATATATATACATATTATTAATTAATTTCAATTCATATATATTCTATATAAAAATTAAAATATCTCTAGTAAAAAATGATATTTTGCATAAAAATTGCATTTTTTTATGCAAAATTGCTGTTTTATACAATTCTAATGTATGAATATCAAGGATAATCAGCTATTATGGTTGAAAAATAATGAATTTCTAAACTAATTAAAGTTGTAATTGTAATAACAATTAATAGAATAATTACATCTCTTCAAGAAAATGTTAATTTTCTATATCTGGTTCTTACTGCATAAGGATCATAACCTCTTGTTTCCATTGAATTACCTAAATCTTCAGCTTTAGCAAATGATGAAACAAATAAAGGAATAATTAATGTAGTAAAAGCTTGAATTTTATCTTTTATGTTACCGTGTCTAAAATCAACCCCTCTACTTGATTGAGCTTTCATAATTCTTTGAGCTTCATCTAATAAAGTAGGAATAAATCTTAAAGCAATAGAAATAATCATCGCAATAATATGAACAGGTATAAAAAATAGTTTTAATGGTCATAAAACATCTTCTATTGATTTAGTTAATAAAATCGGTCTAGTAGTATTTGTTAATAATGACATGCTTAAAATCATTATGTAAATTCTAAAAAATACCATTATAGTTCTATTAACTGCATCATAAGAAAATCCATATAAGTTTTGGAATGAAACTTTGTTATTTTGAACAGTTTTTAATACATCTAAGCTAGTTAATTTAGCTTCTACAGTGGATAAAGAATCTTTAGCAATATCTAATGTTTTTATATCACCAGAGTTTTTGACTGCTATTTTTCAAAAACCATTTACAAAATAATTATCTTTTAATACAGTTTCTAAATCTACAGTATATAAATTAACTAAAAAGATAACTAAAGCAATATAAAAAGGAATTTTCACCATTCTTAAAACAGTTAAAAAACTTTTAGTAATCATTAATTGAACAATGATTAGCGGGATTAAAAGTAACCCAACATCAACTACAGATCTAACTAAAAAGATTAAAACAATATAGAAAATATTGATTAGAAGTTTTAATCTTGGATCAACTCTATATAAAAATCCATTTCCAGGGATATATCTACCAAAAACACTTTTCATATTATCCCCTTCCTTTATTAGTTAAATAATTATTTAAAAATTCAGCTAATTCATCAATTGATGTAACTTTAGGTACATCAATTCCTTTAACTCTTAATTTATTAACAAATTCTAATAATTTAGGTGGTTGAAGATTATTTTGCTTAAGAAATTCTACATCATTTAGAATTTCATAAACATCTCCATCTTTTGCAATTTTACCTTTTTTAAGCAATACAACTCTTGAAGCTCTTTCAAGCACATTATCTAAATCATGAGTTACATTAATAATAGTTTTACCTTTTTTATTTAAATCACTTAAAATATCTAATATTTCTTTAATACCAACAGGATCTAATCCTGCAGTTGGTTCATCCACGATTAAAACATCAGGTTCCATTGCTAAAATCCCTGCAATTGCTACTCTACGTTTTTGTCCACCACTAAGTTCAAATGGACTTCTTGATAGATATTCTTCACTTAAGCCAACCATTGCTAAATAATCTTTAGCTTTTTCATAAGCTACTTCTTTACTTTGTCCATAAGCTATAGGTCCAAAAGTAATATCTTCTAAAATAGTTCCTTTAAATAATTGATATTCAGCAAATTGGAATACAACCCCAATTTTTTGTCTTATTTTTTTTGCTCCTTTAAAAGAATGTTTTCTTTTAGGATCAGGATAAATAAACTGAATTAAATCATCTTGTAAAACATATTTAGAATATTTTTTATTTTTAGCTAATTCTTGATCTTTATAAACTCACTCAATTTCTCCCATAGTAGGTTTTAATAAAGCATTTAAATGCTCAATTAATGTGGTTTTACCACTTCCTGTAGCTCCAATTATTCCAATGTATTCACCTTGATTAATTTCAAGATTTAAATTATCTAAAGCTTGAAATTCTCAAGGTGTTTTGGGTGTAAAAATATGAGATAGATTTTTAACTTTTATTTGCATATTTCATTAATTAATTCCTTTTTGTTATATGTTGGAGTTACAGCATTGATTTTTTCACTAAGTTTATAAATAAAAGGTGAATCAATTTTAGCTAATTCAATAATTTCTTTATTATTTAATATTTCTTTAGGTGATCCTGCAGCTACAAGTTCTCCTTTTGAAAATACTAAACACTTATCTGCTAAAATAGCTTCATCCATATCATGTGTAATTGAAATTAGAGTTTTATTTTTATTCCTTTGAATCTCTTGAATAATCTTAATCACACTACTTTTTCCTTTTGGATCTAGCATTGAAGTAATTTCATCAAAAATAATAACTTCAGGATCTAAAGCTAAAACTGATGCTATGGCAACTCTTTGCTTTTGACCTCCAGATAAATGCTCTGGTTCACGTTCTAAATAATCTTGCATATCTACCTTAGTAGCAAATTCTACAATTTTATCTCTCATTTCTGATTGAGGAACTTGTCTATTTTCTAAACCAAAAGCAATATCATCCTCAACTGAAGAACCAACAAATTGATTATCTGGATTTTGAAAAATTATTCCAATTTTTTTTCTAATTTTTCTTAAATTAGTTTTTTGATATTTAATTCCATCAATTTCTAAACTTCCAGATTGAGGTTTTAATAAAGCAACAAGCACTTTTGATAAAGTACTTTTACCACTACCATTATGTCCTAAAACCGCTACATATTCCCCTCTTTTAATTTCAAAAGAAACGTTTTTTAAAGCAGGTTCACCTTCATCAGGTCTGTAATTAAATGTTATATTTTTGACTTTTATCATAGTTAAATTTTAATAAAAAAACTATTTTTATTATGCATTTAATAAATTATTTAATTTGACTATTATGCTAATTCTATATATATTAATTTATTAAATATTATTTAATAAAAGATTAAAATTAATTTATGTCTATTTTTAAACTTCATTCTAATTATCAACCTAAAGGTGATCAACCTCAAGCAATTAAGCAGATGATTAAAAACATTAAACAAGGTAAAAAAATTCAAGTTCTTAAAGGGGTTACCGGAAGTGGTAAAACCTTTACAATGGCTAATGTTATTAAAGAATTTGATAAGCCTGTTTTAGTCCTTTCACATACTAAAACCCTAGCTAGTCAGTTATATAATGAGCTTAAAGCATTTTTTCCAGAAAATGCTGTAGAGTATTTTATTAGTTATTTTGATTACTATCGTCCTGAAGCTTATATTCCTGAAACTGATAGCTATATTGAAAAAGATTCTAAAACTAATGAACAAATTGAAATTTTAAGACTAAGTGCTTTAAATTCTTTAATTACTCGTAAAGATGTAATTGTTGTAGCTTCTGTTAGTGCTATTTTTGGTGCATTAAATCCTGAAGTATATAAAGAATCTTTTTATCGTTTTTTTAAAACTCAAAAAATTTCAATGCATGATTTCATTTATAAATTAATTAATATTAATTATCAAAGAAATGATGTTGAGCAAAAAGTTGGTGAATTTGGAGTTAAGGGTGATGTTATTATTATTCGTCCTGCAGATGAAGAAGAAAATGCCTTAAGAGTTAGTTTTTATGATGATGAGATTGAAGAAATAGCTATTATTAACCATTTAAATAAAAGTGTTATTGAAAAAGTTAATATTTATACTTTATCTCCTGGAGATGAATATGCTACTAGCAATGATGTTTATAGTCAAATTACTCCATTAATATTAGATGAATTAGATAAACAAGTAGCTTATTTTGTTCAAGAAAATAAACATATTGAAGCTCAAAGAATTAATCAAAGAGTTAAAAATGATGTTGAAGATATGAATGAATTTGGACATTGCAAAGGTATTGAAAACTATGCAATGTACTTAGATAAAAGAACTTTTGGTCAAAGACCTTATACTATTTTAGATTTCTTTCCTCAAGATTCATTGATGCTAATTGATGAGTCTCATCAATCTATTCCGCAATTAAGCGGAATGTATAAATCTGATCGTTCAAGAAAAGAAAAATTAGTTAATTATGGATTTAGATTACCTAGTGCAATGGAAAATAGACCATTAACTTTTAATGAATGAGAAACAGAGTTTAATTTTCAAAAAATATTTATTTCAGCAACTCCTGGAGAATATGAATTAGAAAAACAAGATGCTTCAACCATTAATTTATTTATTCGTCCTACAGGTTTAATAGATCCTGAAATTATTATTAAACCTAATGAAAATATTATTGATGATATTTATGACACAGTAATAGATCAAAGAAGCAAAAATGAAAGAACAATAGTTTTTACCACCACTAAAAGAACTGCAGAAGAAATATCTAATGCTTTAATTCAAAAAGGAATTAAAGCAGCATATATTCATTCAGATTTAAAAACCTTTGTAAGAAACGAAATATTAAGAAAACTTAGAATGGGTATTTTTGAAGTGGTTATTGCAATTAATCTTTTAAGAGAAGGAATTGACCTTCCAGAAGTTTCTAAAGTTTTAATTCTTGATGCTGATTCTACAGGATTAACTAGAGATTTAACTAGTTTAGTCCAATTGGTTGGTAGAGCCGCAAGAAACACCAATGGTCAAGCTATCTTTTATACTAATAGAATCACCAAAAGCATTCAAGAATGTTTAGATGATAATGCTTTAAAGCGTAAATTACAAATTGAATACAACCAAAAACACAACATTGTACCAAAAACAATTATTAAAGATATTCCTGAGCCAATTTATGGTCATGGGTTAGATAATGTAATTGATTTATTAATTAAAAAATCTCAAGCAGGAAAACATTTAGATGTTAATACATCGAAAGATAAAAAACATTTAATTAAAGAATTAACCAAACAAATGAATGAAGCTGCTAAAGCTTTAAACTTTGAAAAAGCAATTGAATTAAGAGATATTATTACAGAATTAGAAACACAATAGGAGCAATATGAAAAACAACCAAATTATAATTAAAGGTGCTAAAGAAAATAATTTAAAAAACATTGATTTAATTATTCCTAAAAATAAGTTAATTGTATTTACTGGACTTAGTGGTAGTGGTAAAAGCTCTTTAGCTTTTAACACTATTTATGAAGAAGGGCGTAGAAGATATGTTGATTCTTTATCTTCTTATGCCAGAATGTTTCTTGGAGGAACTAAAAAACCTAATGTTGAAAAAATTGATGGATTGTCTCCTGCAATTTCCATTGAACAAAAAACAGTGCATAATAATCCTAGATCTACTGTAGCAACCATTACTGAAATATATGATTATTTAAGATTATTATTCACTAGAATTGGTAAAGCTTTTTGTCCTAAGCATAATATTGAAATTTCTTCTCAAAGTACTTTAGATATTTTAAAAAGCTTATATAATCAAACTCCAGATTCTAAATTAATAATTTTTGCACCTTTAGTTGAACAACAAAAAGGTACCTTTGTTAATTTATTTGAAAAATTAAAAATTGATGGATTTTTAAGAGTTAAAGTTGATGATCAAATCTTTTTATTAGATGATCCTATTGAATTAGATAAAAATAAAAAACATACTATTGATTTAGTAATTGATCGGGTAAATTTAGAACAAGCAAATTACAATAGAATTTCTCAAGCAATAGATGTTGCAAGTAATTATAGTGATGGTTTAATTAAGGTTTATAATCAAACTGAGAAAAAAGAGTATATTTTTTCTAAAGTTTATGCTTGTATTTATAAAGATTTTAATATTGGTAAAATTGAAACTCGTTCATTTTCATTTAACTCTCCCCAAGGTATGTGTCCTAACTGTAAAGGATTAGGAGTAGAATTAAAAGCTGATTTTGACGCAATAGTTCCTGAACCTTGAAGACCAATTAATTATGGTGCAATTAAATACTTTGAAAACACTGTTAATACATCAAATTTAGAATGACAAACCTTTAATGCTTTATTGGAATATTTTTATATTCCTAAAAATGTTCCAATTGAGGAATTATCAGAAGAAGATATTGACATAATTAAATATGGTTCAGGTGAAGAAATAGATTATGTAATAGTTTCTGAATCTAAAAATCGTTATAGAAAACATGCTGAAATTGAAGGTATATGTACTAAAATTGAACGTTTATATTTTGAAACAAGTAGTGAAAAACGTAGAGAATATCTTAAAAAATATATGGGTTCATTTGAATGTTCAGTATGTAAAGGAGCAAGATTAAACTCTAATGCTCTAGCAGTAAAAATTAATGGTTATAACATTTATGATTTAGTTAAAATGTCAATTCATAATTTATTAGATGAATTGTATAAGTTTAATGAAACTTTTACCGAACATCAAAAACAAATTTCGAACTTAATAATGAAGGAGTTAATTGATCGTTTAACTTTCTTAAAAGATGTAGGTTTAGATTATTTATCTTTAGATAGAAGTGCTGAAACTCTTAGTGGTGGAGAAGCTCAAAGAATTAGATTAGCTACTCAAATTGGTTCAAATTTAAGTGGAGTATTATATGTTTTAGATGAACCTTCTATTGGTCTTCATCAAAAAGATAACATTAAGCTAATTCAAACTCTTAAAAAAATGGTTGATTTAGGTAATACATTAATTGTTGTTGAGCATGATGAAGATACTATTTATAGTGCTGATCATATAGTCGATATAGGTCCTGAAGCTGGAATAAATGGTGGACAAGTAGTTGTTCAAGGAACTATAGATGATATTTGTAATAACCCTAATTCAATTACAGGTAAATATTTATCTAATGAATGAGAAATTGAAACTCCTAATTTATATCGTGAAGGTAATAAAAAGTTCATTACCATCAAAGGTGCTAAAGCTAATAACTTAAAAAATATTAATGTTACTATTCCTTTAGGTAAGCTTATTGTAGTTTCAGGAGTTAGTGGTAGTGGTAAAAGTACTTTAGTTAACGATGTTTTGGTTAATGGATTTGAACATTATCTTTCTAAAGGTGATCATCATATTAAAAAACCTAAATTTAAATCTATTGACGGAATTGAAAACATTGATAAAGTAGTTGCTGTTAGTCAAAGTCCTATTGGTAGAACTCCTAGAAGTAATCCTGCAACTTATACTGGAGTTTTTGATGACATTAGAGAAGTTTTTGCTAATGTAGAATTAGCCAAAGTTCGTGGTTTAACCAAAGCTCATTTTTCATTTAATTTACCTTATGGTAGATGTGAAAAATGTACTGGAGATGGTTTGATTAAAATTGAAATGCACTTTTTGCCTGATGTTTATGTTCCTTGTGATGATTGTAACGGTCAAAGATATACTAAAGATATTTTAGAAGTTCAATTTAAGTTCAAAAACATTGCTCAAGTTTTAGATATGAGTGTAGATGAAGCTATTGAATTTTTTGAAAATAAAAAGAAAATCATTGAAAAATTACAAATTCTTCAAGATGTAGGATTGGGTTATATTAAACTTGGTCAAATGTCTACTACACTTAGTGGTGGAGAAGCTCAAAGAATTAAACTAGCTACTTATTTACAAAAGAAACCTACAGGTAAAACTATTTATGTGCTAGATGAACCAACTACTGGATTACACATTCATGATGTTAAAAAATTATTAAATATTTTAAATAGAATTGTTGATAACGGAGATACTGTATTAGTTATTGAGCATAATTTAGATATTATAAAATCTGCTGATCACATTATTGATCTAGGTCCTGATGGTGGAGATTTTGGTGGAAAAATTGTAGCTCAAGGAACTCCAAAGCAAATAGCAGAAATTTCAAAGAGTCATACAGCGATATTTTTAAAAAAAATTTTATCGAAACTATATTAAGTTAAATATATATAATTAATTAATAATTAAACAAAGGAGATTATGCAAAAAAAAATTAGTGTAGAAAAGGTAATTAAATTTTTTAATTTAAACATAATTAATAAAGATTGCCCAAATATTAAATATGATTACATTTATTTACCAGCTATTAAACGTTTAGGTTTAGAATTAGCTGAATTATTTGTAACAGATCGGATTTATAAGAATGTGATTTCTTGAGGAACTAGTGAATCATTGTGATTTATGCAAGTTGGTAAACAAAGATCACTGAAAGCTTTAAGACATGTCATTAGTCAAAAACCACCTTTAATCCTTCTTTCTAGAGGTGTAAGTAAACCAGCATTAAGTTGAATTTATGATGTAGCTTGTGAATATGGAGTACCTGTAGCTTTGGTTAATTCAAGCTCAAGTGATATTTCTACTAATATTGGTTCTTATTTAAACAACTTTTTTGCTGATGAAATTCAAATTCATGGTTGTTTAGTACTTATTGGTGGAACTGGAGTTTTAATCGTTGGAGAAAGTGGTATTGGTAAATCTGAAGCTGCTTTGGAATTAGTTCAAAAAGGACACATTCTAGTTTCAGATGATTCAGTATTAATCAAAAATACTTCACCAGTATTTATTGGTAGATCACCAAAAATTACTCGTAATTTCTTAGAAGTAAGAGGTTTAGGAATTATTGATATTAAATATACTTATGGAACTTCAGCAGTTACAAGCTCTGCTCCAATTAATTTAGTAATTGAGTTAGTAAGAAAAGAAAGACAAAATGAATTAGATCGTATTGGCACAGAATTTCTTAAATTCCCATTATACAATCGTTTCATTCGTAAAATAATGGTCCCAATTAAAGAAGGAGGATCTGCTTCAAGTTTAATCGAAGCTGCAGTAAGTGCTTATTTATCAAGACATGAAGGCAAAGATATAATTGCTGAAATGGAACAACGTAGAAAAGAGGAGGATGAAGATGAATAATACAATTTATCCAAGTTGAGTACCAGCAGAAGCTTATGGTATTGCAAACCCTAATAATCAAACTGTTTTATTCCATATTGGTAGCACACCTTTTTATCTTTATTCATTAATGATACTTTTAGGTTTCTTATGTTCAATTTTGACAGTATTTTATTTTTGACATCGTGAAAAATTTAAGATTGATACTTTAATGACTTTAATTATTATTACAGTACCTACAGCTATTTTAGGAGCTAGATTAGGATATGTAATTGAAGCATTGTTATATGATCCATCTTTTAGTATTGGTGATTGATATAAAATCTGACAAGGGGGATTAAGTATCCAAGGAGGAGTTACT